>NZ_JAAGPC010000325.1:0-5518 GCF_017104595.1 Burkholderia sp. Tr-20390
CGTTCTCCTGTGGCGTGCCTAGCGTCCAGCCGTGTGCTCTTCCGCTCTCGTGCCCGCGCCCGCGCCGCCCGCCACCCGCCGTCGCCCTTGCCGGCCGCCTGCGCCCCCGCGAGCAGCGCCCGGACGCTGTCGAGCGCGCCTTGCGCCTCGAGCTCGTCGGACACGGCGCGGCCGAGCGCGAGCGCATCGGCGACGGTCATGACGGCCCCGCACTCCTCGGCCGTCAGCACGCGCTTGCCGTCGGTCGTCGACACACGGCCCGTCAGGTACAGTTCGCCCGCGCGCCACACCGCGTGCGCGGCGAGCGGCACCTCACAGCTGCCGCCGAGCGCGCGCGACACCATCCGCTCGGCCTCGACCGCGAGCGCGGTCTGCGGGTCGTGCAGCGGTGCGAGCCATGCGGCGACGTCGTCGCGGTGCGATGCGATCTCGATGCCGAGCGCGCCCTGGCCGGCCGCGGGCGGGCTGGCTTCGACGTCGATCAGCGTGCGAATGCGCGCTTCCAGGCCGAGGCGCTTCAGGCCGGCGGCCGCGAGGATGATCGCCGCGTAGTCGCCGCGATCGAGCTTCGCGAGGCGCGTGTCGAGGTTGCCGCGCAGCGGCAGCACGTCCAGGTGCGGGTAGCGCGAGCGCAGCATCGCCTCGCGGCGCAGGCTCGACGTACCGACCACGGCGCCGGCCGGCAGCGCGTCGAGCGACGCGTAGTCGTTCGACACGAATGCATCGCGCGGGTCCTCACGTTCCATGATCGCGGCGAGCGAGAAGCCGTCGGGCAGCGCCATCGGCACGTCCTTCAGCGAATGCACGGCGAGATCGGCACGGCCGTCGGCCAGCGCGGCCTCCAGTTCCTTCACGAACAGGCCCTTGCCGCCGACTTTCGACAGCGTGCGATCGAGAATCTGGTCGCCGCGCGTCGTCATCCCGAGGATTTTCACGTCACAAGCTGGATATAATTTGCGCAGCGCATCACGCACATGTTCGGCTTGCCACATCGCCAGGCGGCTCTCGCGCGAAGCAATCGTCAACGTCGCGGGCGACTGTGCCTGTTGCGGCCCGGCCGCGGGGGTCTCGGAATTCATTGCTGGAACATCGAAGGACGGGATTGAAGATCGAACAATGGTAGCACGCACGCCCCTGCCCGCCCGGGCCTGGAGCCTGCGCCCGGCCTGCCGCCGAGCGGGTCGCGGCGCCGATGCGCGGATGTGCCGCACGTAGCTGGTTGCTTGACCGCAGTTTCGCAGTTTCCGCAGTTCCTTTTGACTCGAGCTTTCCCAAGGAAACCCATCGTGAAGTCTTCCGGATCGGCGCGTACGGCGCGCCGCAATGCTGCCCTGTCCTCCTCCGACGCCTCGACGGACACCGTCGCCACCGCCGCGAACGGCCGTGCGAAAACGGCAACGAAACCGAAAGACCCGATACGTCAGACAAAACGCACGACGAAAGCCACCGGCCCGGCTGCCCGCACGGCCGCCGCGCCGAAGTCCGGCACGCGCACGCGCGAGGACAAGGACGGCCCGCTGTTCGAAGACATCCGCTTCCTCGGCCGCCTGCTCGGCGACGTCGTGCGCGAGCAGGAAGGCGATACCGTGTTCGACGTCGTCGAGACGATCCGCCAGACCGCGGTCAAGTTCCGCCGCGAGGACGACAGCGAAGCCGCGCAGACGCTCGAGAAGAAGCTGCGCAAGCTGACGCCGGAGCAGACGGTGAGCGTCGTGCGCGCGTTCAGCTATTTCTCGCACCTCGCTAACATCGCGGAAGACCGCCACCACAACCGCCGCCGCCGCATCCATGCGCTGGCCGGCTCCGCGTCGCAGCCCGGCACGGTCGCGTACGCGCTCGAACAACTGAAGACGACCGGCAACGCGTCGAAGCGCCTGCTGCAGCGCTTCTTCGACGATGCGCTGATCGTGCCGGTGCTGACCGCGCACCCGACCGAAGTGCAGCGCAAGAGCATCCTCGACGCCCAGCACGACATCGCGCGCCTGCTCGCCGAACGCGACCAGGAACTGACGAGCCGCGAGCGCCAGCACAACGAATCGATGCTGCGGGCGCGCGTCACCGCGCTGTGGCAGACCCGCATGCTGCGCGACTCGCGCCTGACGGTCGGCGACGAGATCGAGAACGCGCTGTCGTACTACCGCGCGACGTTCCTCGACGAACTGCCCGCGCTGTACGGCGACATCGAGGCCGCGCTCGCCGAGCACGGCCTGTCCGCGCGCGTACCCGCGTTCTTCCAGATGGGCAGCTGGATCGGCGGCGACCGCGACGGCAACCCGAACGTGACCGCGCCGACGCTCGACGAGGCGATCAACCGCCAGGCCGCGGTGATCCTCGAGCACTATCTCGAACAGGTGCACAAGCTCGGCGCCGAGCTGTCGGTGTCGAACCTGCTCGTCGGTGCGAACGACGCCGTGAAGGCGCTCGCGGCAGCTTCCCCCGACCAGTCGCCGCACCGCGTCGACGAACCGTATCGCCGCGCGCTGATCGGCATCTATACGCGCCTCGCCGCGAGCGCGCGCGTGCGTCTCGGCGAAGGCACGGTGCCGGTGCGCAGCGCAGGCCGCGGCGCGCCGCCCGTGCGTGCGATCCCGTACGCGGATTCCGAAGCGTTCGTCGCCGACCTGAAGGTGCTGACCGCGTCGCTCGACGAACACCACGGCACGTCGCTCGCCGCGCCGCGCCTCGCGCCGCTCGTGCGCGCGGCCGAAGTGTTCGGCTTCCACCTGGCGAGCATCGACCTGCGCCAGAGCTCCGACATCCACGAAGCCGTGGTCGCCGAACTGTTCGCCCGCGCGGGCGTCGAGGCCGACTACGCGGCGCTCGCCGAGGAAGACAAGCTGCGCGTGCTGCTCGCCGCCCTCGCCGATCCGCGTCCGCTGCGCTCGCCGTATTTCGAATACTCGGCGCTCGCGCAGAGCGAGCTCGGCGTGTTCGAGAAGGCGCGCGAAGTCCGCGCGCAATTCGGCGCACGTGCGGTACGCAACTACATCATTTCGCATACGGAAACCGTCAGCGACCTCGTCGAGGTGCTGCTGCTGCAGAAGGAGACGGGCCTGCTCGAAGGCGCGCTCGGCGTCCCGGGCGGCGATGCGAAGAACAGCCTGATGGTGATCCCGCTGTTCGAGACGATTCCCGACCTGCGCGACGCCGCGCGCATCATGCGCGAGTACTTCGCACTGCCGGGCATCGACGCGCTGATCGCACACCAGGGCGCCGAGCAGGAAGTCATGCTCGGCTATTCGGACAGCAACAAGGACGGCGGCTTCCTCACGTCGAACTGGGAGCTGTATCGTGCGGAGCTCGCGCTCGTCGACCTGTTCCGTGACCGCAAGATCACGCTGCGGCTGTTCCACGGCCGCGGCGGCACGGTCGGCCGCGGCGGCGGCCCGACCTACCAGGCGATCCTGTCGCAGCCGCCGGGCACCGTGAACGGCCAGATCCGCCTGACCGAACAGGGCGAGGTGATCGCGAGCAAGTTCGCGAACCCGGAGATCGGCCGCCGGAACCTCGAGACGGTCGTCGCCGCGACGCTCGAAGCCACGCTCCTGCCGCAGAACAACGCGCCCGCGCAGTTGCCGGCGTTCGAGGCCGCGATGCAGACGCTGTCCGATTCGGCGATGGCCGCGTACCGCGCGCTCGTCTATGAAACGCCGGGCTTCACCGACTACTTCTTCTCGTCGACGCCGATCACCGAGATCGCCGAGCTGAACATCGGCAGCCGCCCGGCGTCGCGCAAGCTGCAGGATCCGAAGCAGCGCAAGATCGAGGACCTGCGCGCGATTCCGTGGGGCTTCTCGTGGGGCCAGTGCCGGCTGCTGCTGACGGGCTGGTACGGCTTCGGCAGCGCGGTGAGCGCGTATCTCGATGGCGCGCAGGACGACGCCGAGCGCACGAAGCGCGTCGCGCTGCTGAAGAAGATGAACAAGACCTGGCCGTTCTTCTCGAACCTGCTGTCGAACATGGACATGGTGCTCGCGAAGACCGACCTCGCGGTCGCGTCGCGCTACGCGCAGCTCGTTTCCGATCGCAAGCTGCGCAAGCACGTGTTCGAGCGGATCGTCGCGGAATGGGAGCGCACGTCGCAGGCGCTGGCGGAAATCACCGGGCACGAAGGCCGCCTCGCGACCAACCCGCTGCTCGCGCGCTCGATCAAGAACCGCTTCCCGTATCTCGATCCGCTGAACCACCTGCAGGTCGAGCTGATCAAGCGCCACCGCGCGGGCGACACGAACGCGCGGCTGCGCCGCGGGATTCACCTGACGATCAACGGGATCGCGGCCGGCCTGCGCAACACGGGCTGATCCGCCTGCGGCGCGGTGGGATGCCGCGCCGACTGACGTCTTGAAAGCCGCGATACGCGATGATGCGTATCGCGGCTTTTTTCATGCGCCGGCGAAACCGTGCCGGTGCACCTCGCGCTCAGTGCGCGTCGATCAGCAACGCGTCGTGTTCGAACGAACCGTCGGGCTGCACCGCGTAGTAGCCGCGCACCTCGTCCGGCGCATGCGCCCACAGCGCGCGAATGCCGGTGACGCTGTCGGCCGGCGTGCGGATGCGCGCAACCCACGTATCGAAATCGATCGGCAGCCGCCAGCGGCTGTGCACGTGCGCGTCGAAGCCGGCTTCGCGGAACATCACGAGCCATTCGTCCGCCCGGTAGTCGCGCACGTGCGACGCATCGCGCAGCACCTCCGCGGCCTGCAGGTACGTATCGAGAAGCGGATGGTCGTTGCCGGCGATATCGATCATCAACACGCGGCCGCCCGGTTTCAGCACGCGGCGCACCTCGGCGAGCGCCGCGCGCATGTCGTGCCAGTGGTGCGCGCTCATCCGGCTCACGACCCAGTCGAACGTCGCCGTGTCGAACGGCAGTTGCTCGGCCGGCCCCTGCTGCGTACGGAGGTTCGCGAGCCCGCGTTCGCGCGCGGCGGCGTCGACCGTCGCGAGCATCTGCGCGGCGAGATCGTAGGCGACCACGTCGCGCACGTGCGGCGCAACCGCGAAGCTCGCATGGCCGGCGCCGCAGCCGAGATCGAGCACCGCGGCGTCGGGCGTCGCGCGCACCGCGTCCGCGAGCGTCTGCAGATCGGCGCCCGTCGCGTGGACCGTGCTCGTCAGATAGGCGGCGGCCGTCGTGCCGAATGCGTCGGCGACCTGGTCGTGGTGTTTCATCGTTCGCTCCTTTGTACCGTTGCCGGTGCGACAGACGCCTCAGCCTCTGCTCCGGCCCCATGCAACGCGTTTTGTGGGACGCGCGCTGCCCTGCCAGCGCGCGAGCCGCTACAATAGCCCTGCGTTTGTACCAGTACAAGTTAAGCAGTTATTCTGGTATTCGATACACCTGCCTGACCGTTGCCGCGCCCCCGTTTCCATTTCGCCGTTTCCGCATGAACCACCCGTCCTCCGCTCCCGTCCCGCCGCTCGACGCCTCGCCCGCCCGCGCACTCGGCGAATTCATCCGCGCCCACCGCGAGCGGCTGTCGCCGCAGGCCGTCGGCCTGCCGCCCGGCCCGCGCCG
>NZ_JAAGPC010000326.1:0-270 GCF_017104595.1 Burkholderia sp. Tr-20390
ATGGCATTGTGGAGATCTCGGTGGTGGGCGGGTGATTAAAAAAAAAAAAAAAAAAAAAAAAAGAAGAATACATACAAAATAAAAAGAGAAATGAATTTCGATACATAGATACATCATTTAATGTTACATTATTCTGCAAAACCTATGTGACTGACAGACACATGTGATCATATTGAATGACATCAGTGCCACGCAACATGTACTAATCACACCTAGTCATATCGTCACTGTGCTGTCAAATAGTTACATATTATCTTCTCTCTTCTCTTA
>NZ_JAAGPC010000327.1:0-5423 GCF_017104595.1 Burkholderia sp. Tr-20390
CCCGAGCGTCGTGCTGACGCCCAAGGAGCGCGCGATTCTCGAGCTGCTTGCGCGCAACCTGTCTAACAAGGAGATCGCGGTGGCGCTGGCCGTTGGCGAGGAAACCGTGAAGTGGCACCTGAAGAACCTGTTCGGCAAGCTCGACGCCAGTTCGCGCAAGCATGCGGTGCGCCGCGCGCTGGTGCTGGGTCTCCTCGAAAGCGCGCCCTGACGTCGTAACGCCGGTTTCGCCAGTCGGGCGCATCGTCGCGCCCGCTTTCCTTCGATTCTCCGCAACCCTGCCCCCCGCGCATGGGGGGGAGCGGCCGCCCGCCGTTGCGTAGTCTTTCCGCACGGCTCAGGCGGGCGTCGCCTGTCACACCTTCCCGCTAGCCTCCCTGCTTCACCCGGACGGGCTCGATCCCGTCCGGCCCAATACGACCCTGGAGACTTCGATGAAGACGAAACTGGCCGCGCTCGCGGCGCTCGCCGGCTGTTCGGCGCTCGCGCATGCCCAATCCTCCGTCACGCTCTACGGCGTGATCGACTCGGGCCTGCTGTACCAGAGCACGTCGGCGGCGTCGTTCAGCCCGACCGCGCCGAACACGGGCAAGGTGTTCCGCATGAAGGACGGCGGCATCTACTCGAGCTTCTGGGGCATCAAGGGCAGCGAGGACATCGGCGGCGGCTACAAGGTCAACTTCAAGCTGCAGGGCTCGTTCGACAGCGGCAGCGGCAAGCTGCAGCTGAGCGACACGCCGGGCGCCGTCGCGATCTTCAACCAGGTCGCGTCGCTCGGCGTGTCGGGCCCGTTCGGCACGTTCACGGCCGGCCGCCAGATCGTGCCGATGATCTACGCGATGGCCGACACCGACGTGCGCAACGCGCAGTTCTTCGGCAGCGTGCTGATCGCGTGGCTCGGCCTGAACACGGCGGCCGGCTGGTCGGGAACGAGCACCAACGCAGCGATCGGCGCGCTGTACGACAGCAATGCGCTCGTCTACCAGTCGCCGACCTTCGCGGGGGCGTCGATCGCGCTCGAATACGCGCCGGGCGGCGTGGCCGGGCAGTTCCAGGGCGGCACGCGCGAGTCGGTCGTGCTCAGGTATGCGAACGACGGGCTGAACGCTTCGGCCGCCTACTACAACGGCCACGACACGAGCCCGGCGCCGGGCGTCGCGCCGACCGGCGTCGACAACAACCGTTTCATCTACGTCGGCGCGAAATACACGATCCACGATTTCTCGGTGTCGGCGTCGTACGGCAACGGCAGGAATCCGTCGCATGCGGACAAGGTGAACCTCGACATGCTGTCGGCCGGCATCGGCTATCGCTTCACGCCCGCGCTGCAGGTGACGTCCGCGGTGTATTACCTGAAGGATCGCAACGTCTCGGCGAACAAGTCGACGGCGGTCGTGCTCGCGGCCGACTACAGCCTGTCGAAGCGGACGATGGTCTATGCGCAGATCGGCCACGTGAACAACCGCGGCACGATGGACCAGATGCTCGTGTACGGGCAGCCGGTTGCGCCGGGCGTCGGCACGACGGCCGCGATGATCGGGCTGCGGCACAACTTCTGACGGTTGCCGGCGGCGCCTGGCGATGCCGCGGCGGTCGCGCGTGGCCACCGCCTGCATCGATCCGCGGGATCGGCTACAGTGGGCGTTTTCGGCGCGCTCCGCCCTGCCGTCTCGCCATCGACCGTGGCGCGTGCGGCAGCAGGAACGGGGCGCGGATCCTTCACTTCGACGAGCGACCCTTCATGCCCGACCTGTCCGCCTTCCCGATCACGCAAAAGTGGCCGGCCCAGCATCCCGACCGTCTCCAGCTCTACTCGCTGCCGACGCCGAACGGCGTCAAGGTGTCGATCATGCTCGAGGAAACCGGCCTGCCGTACGAGCCGCACCTCGTGCGCTTCGACACGAACGACCAGCTGTCGCCCGCGTTCCTGTCGCTGAACCCGAACAACAAGATCCCGGCGATCATCGATCCGAACGGCCCGGACGGCAAGCCGCTGCCGCTGTTCGAATCGGGCGCGATCCTGATCTATCTCGCGGACAAGACGGGCCAGTTGATCCCGAAGGATCTCGCGGGCCGCTACGAGACGATCCAGTGGGTGATGTTCCAGATGGGCGGCATCGGGCCGATGTTCGGCCAGGTCGGATTCTTCCACAAGTTCGCCGGCCGTGACTACGAGGACAAGCGTCCGCGCGACCGCTACGTCGATGAGTCCAAGCGCCTGCTCGGCGTGCTCGACGCGCATCTCGCGAATCGGCAATGGGTGATGGGCGATGCCTACACGATCGCCGACATCGCGATTTTCCCGTGGGTGCGGAACCTCGTTGGCTTCTACGAAGCGGGGGATCTCGTGGGCTTCAGCGAATTCCGGAACGTCAAGCGGGTGCTCGACGCGTTCGTTGCGCGTCCGGCTGTCGAGCGTGGGCTCAATATTCCGGCGCGAGGTTGACGGGCTAAGCGGTCGCACGCCGTGCGGGCCGCGGCCCGCGACTTGCACGCCCGCCGCATTGCGCGGCGGGCTTTTGAGGTTCATCTCAAATTCGCGGGGAGCGCCGGGAAGACCGACGGCTCTCGGCCACTTCCATCCGTTCGCCTGAGCGCCCGGATCGGCACTCGAACGTCATGCCCGCTCGGGTAGCGAACCGCAGTCAGTCGATTGCCGCCTTCGCGCCGTCAGATCTTGCGGACAGTCGCATAGCGTCCGGTCCCGCGATCCGCGTATGACTGCTTCCGAGTGAGCAGCGTTTCACTATCCCTGCAACGCCCACGCAAGATTCTTTTCGGCATCCTTGTTACCTTGTTCTGCGGCGCGGCGAAACAACTTGATCGCACGCTCCTTGTCACGGGGCACTGAAATTCCGAACCAATAGAACTTGCCCAATTCATTTTCGGAGAAATCATCGCCCAGCTCGGCGGCCTTTTCGTAATCTTTAACAGCTCGTTCGGACTGTTTCATGCCTTGATAAATTGCGCCCCTTTTGGAAAGGGCGTAACTGTTATTCGGATTCATGCCGATCAGCTTCGACAAAGGTGCGACTGCTTGCTCGTACTTGTGCTCGTGGATGAGTACGTCGCTCAATTGTGTCAGCATGTCCGGGTCGTTTGGCATCAATGCGAGCGCCTGGGCGTAAGCCTTTTCCGCGCCGGGATCATCCTTGTCGCGATACATGACCCAGGCTTTATCTGCAATGACCATCGCGTCGAACTCTCGTAGCGTCGTTGCCGGTAGAGGGAACCGCCGACACTCGTCGACAAAGGCGGCCATCTGTTTAGGGCTCCCGCCCCATCTTGTCTGTATCGAGACGAGATAGGTGCGCCTGACCACTATGTTCCCCGGGTCCCTTTTGACGGACTCGTCGAGCAACTCGCGGCTTTCCTTGTTCGTACCGGTAAGACCCTTCCAGATCTCGATCTCCTGCATATATGACACGGTGGGCTTTGCAGTCAATCCAGTCGACTTCGAGAGGTCGCGCAGCGCCATGCTGTGATAGGCCCTCATTCCCGCGAACTGTCGATCGCTGGTGCTCCGGGCATATGCACTGCCGCGCCTGACCCATCCCAACGCCTCGTAGTACATTCCGCGCGCCAACAACGCCGCATAGGACCGCGGAAACTGCGCGACCCATTGGTCGAACTTCGGCTCCAGGTCTGGGTCGGCGAAGTAAAAGGCGCGGAATGCCTCGACTAACCGCTCGTCGCTGATCGAGCCGTGCTCATAGGCCTGCTGAACGGCGGTCATGGCATGGTCCAGCTCGGCAAACCGGCCTTCCTTGAGTATGGCGCGCCTCTGCGCCGCATCGGGATCAGTCGTCTCCGCCGTGCACGCGACAGCATGGAATGCGACACATATCCAGCAACAGAGCAAGATTCTTCGAATCATTTTAGGCGCCTGGTACCCGTGAATACTTCAGATCAATCGCAATCGCAGTGTCTGGGTATTTCCTGCAGTCAGTTTTACAAGTTATGTGCCATTTTCCCAGCCATGTATGTCGGCGAATTCACCTACTTTCGAAGTCCAATATCCAGATGCGCGTTTGCCGATCGAGTCCGGTTCGACTCCGATCGGCGGTCAAACATGACGCGCTGACCATGGGCGCCCCCGTCGACGCGTTTCGACATTGAAACGTTTTTTGCGCGCGCTCGAGAGCAGGATTTCGGAATCCATGACTGAACGTCCACGGTGCGATTCGTGCACGCACGAAAATTCAAGCAGAACCTCGTGGCCCACGACGTGCGTTTGCGTCACGCATACGGCGGCGCTACTTGCTGTCCGCCCCTTTCGACGCCCCATCTCCCAACCCCGCCAGCAACTTTCCCAGCAGTTCCGACAACTGCGCCTGTTCCGCATCCGACAGCACGGCCAGCAACTCCCGCTGGTTGTCGATATGCGCGACGACTGCCTCATCGATCAGCGCGCGGCCCGCATCCGTCAGCGCGACGAGCGTGCCGCGCCCGTCGGCCGGGTTCGGACGGCGCTCCACCCACCCGGCCTTCTGCAGCCGGTCGATGCGCGCGGTCATCCCGCCCGACGACATCATCAGCGCGTCGTACAGCGCCGTCGGCGTCAGCGCGAACGGCGCCCCGCCGCGCCGCAGCGTGGCCAGCACGTCGAATTCGCCCGGCTGCATCCCGTAGCGCGCGAACAGCGGATTGAGACGGTCGCGCGCGATCACGAGCGCCGCTTCCTGAAGCCGCCCCATCACCACCATCGACGACGCGTCGAGATCCGGACGCTCGGCGCGCCATTGCGCGAGCGCATGCGCGGCTCGATCCATTAACCCTCCTCGGCTCACCAGTTATCTTGACGTCGAGATAAATCAGCATTTATCTTGACGTCGAGATACTTTACATGAAAAGCGCGGCACCTCACCGGAGGGCGCCGCGCACCGATATCGAGGGCCTTGCAATGAATCGCTTCACTTCCCCCGGATGGCGGCTTGCCGCCATCGTCCTGGTCGGGCTGAACCTGCGGCCGGCGCTTGCCGCGGTCGGCCCGCTGCTCGACATGATCCAGCGCGCGACCGGCATCAGTGACGGCTTGGCCAGCCTGCTGACGACGATCCCGATCCTGCTGATGGGCCTCGGCGCACTGAGTGCGCGGCGCCTGCAGCGCCTGACCGGCATCGCGGGCGGCGTCTGGCTCGGCGTCGCGCTGATCGGGCTCGCCTGCGTGTCGCGCATCGGCGCGCAGCACGCGTGGCTGCTGCTCGCGAGCGCCTGCTGCGCGGGCGTCGGGATCGCGATGGTGCAGGCGCTGCTGCCCGGCTTCGTGAAGGCGCATTTCGCGACGCGGATCGGCGGTGCGATGGGCGTCTATTCGACGTCGATCATGGGCGGTGCCGTGCTCGCGAGCGTCGTCGCGCCGTTCGCCGCGGCCCAGTGGGGCTGGCTCCCCGCGCTCGCGGGCTGGGCGCTGCCGGCCGGGG
>NZ_JAAGPC010000032.1:0-63116 GCF_017104595.1 Burkholderia sp. Tr-20390
ACTGGGAGACGATCCGCGTGTACTCGCCGTCGCTCGCCGGCGACGCGGCGCAGCACGCGGCGCTCGCGCAACTCGATCCGCGTGCGCGCACCGCGGCGAGCGTCGAAGCCTGCGTGCGCGACGCGGACGTCGTGATGCTGTGCACGTCGTCCGGCACGCCCGTGCTCGGCGACGGGATGCTCACGCGCCCCGCGCTCGTCACGTCGATCAGCACGAACGTCGCGCGCGCCCACGAGATCCCGCCCGCCTGGCTGCCCGACATGGACGTGTACTGCGACTACCGGCATACGACGCCCGCGAGCGCCGGCGAGATGCAGATCGCGGCGGCCGAACACGGCTGGGACGCCGCGCGGATCGCCGGCGACCTGCCCGCGCTCGTCGCCGGCACCTGCCCGGCACCGTCGTATGCCCGTCACGCGTTCTTCCGCTCGATCGGCCTCGGGCTCGAGGACATCGCGATCGCGCACGCGCTGTACACGCACCTGGCACGCGCATGAGCGGCACGCGCGCGCGGGGCCGATACAATGGCGCAACCGCCGCGGCGGCCGCGCGCGGGCGCACGGGCATGCCGGCCAACGGTACGCCCGCACGTCGGCCCGATGCGCTGCCCGGCCCCCGCCCACCCGAGATGGCGAACCCGATGCGCAAGAAGAAATCCCCCGTCAAAGACCTGCTGCTCACCCGCTACGCGCCGATCGCCGACGGTATCGCCGCACTGTTCTTCCCGTACGCGGAAGTCGTGATCCACGACCTGCACGACCAGACCGTGCTGTATCTCGCGAACAACCTGTCGAAGCGCGAGGTCGGCGACGATTCCGCGCTCGAGGAAATCGATCATTCCGCGCGCGAGCGCGTGATCGGCCCGTACGAGAAGCTGAACTGGGACGGCCGGCGGATGCGCTGCGTGAGCAACGTGCTGTTCGACGACGAAGGCCGCCCGGCCGGGATGATGTGCATCAACTTCAACATCGCGGTGTTCGACGAGGTGCGCGCGACGCTCGACCTGTTCATCAAGGGCGCGGGCGTCGTCGCGCAGCCGGACGAGCTGTTCCGCGACGACTGGCAGGAGCGCATCAACACGTTCCTGCACGGCTGGCTGCGCGAGCGGCAGGTCGGGCTGAACGGGCTCACGCGCGAGCACCGGCGCGAGCTCGTCGAAGCGCTGTACGCGGAGGGCGCGTTCCGTGGCAAGAGCGCGGCGAACTATGTCGCGAACGTGCTCGGAATGGGCCGCGCGACGGTCTACAAGCACCTCAAGCACCTGAAGGAAACGCAGGGCGACGCGTAAGCGAACCACCCTTCGGGCAGATTCGCCGCCGCATACGACGACGGCCGGGCATCGGCATTCGCTATCGGGACGCCGCTTCCGTGTCTATGCTTCGTGATACGCCGGGCGCCCGTTTCATATGACCGCATGGCCGCCCGGCCAGGACGAAACGTCGAAGTACAAAATGATATAGTCCCGGTTACATTTTTTGCTGCCCGGAATTGCCCATGACGACCGCTCCCGCCCCGACTGCCCGCCCGACCCTGACCGTCGAAATCTGGTCCGACCTGATCTGCCCGTGGTGCTGGATCGGCAAGCGCCGCTTCGACGAGGCGCTCGCCGCGTTCGCGCACGCCGACCGCGTCGACGTCGCGCTGCGCGCGTACCGGCTGATGCCCGGCCAGCCCGTCGAGCCGGTCGAGGCGATGCTCGCCGGCAAGTACCGGATGTCGCCCGCGCAGGTCGACCAGATGCTGCGCCAGGTGACCGATGCGGCCGCGAGCGTCGGGCTGCGCTACGACCTGCCCGGCACGCTCGTCGGCGATACGCTCGACGGCCACCGGCTCGTGAAGCTCGCGGAAGCGACGGGCCGCGCGCACGCGCTGACCGAGCGGCTGTACCGCGCGTATTTCTGCGAGCACGGCTCGCTGTTCGATCACGCCGAGCTGACCGAATTCGCGGTCGAAGCGGGGCTCGAGCGCTCGGCCGTCGAAGCCGTGCTGCGCAGCGACCTGTACCGCGCCGAAGTCGAGGCCGATGCCGCCCGCGCCGCGCAGATCGGCGGCCGCGGCGTGCCGCTGTTCGTGTTCGGCGGCCGCTATGCGGTGTCGGGCGCGCAACCGGCCGACGCATTCGCGCAGGCGCTCGACCAGGCATGGCGCGACGGCATCGTCGAACTCGACGGCGGCGACGCAGCCGCGTGCGGCCCCGATGGCTGCGAACTGCCGGCGCGCTCGTAACGCCCGTCGCATCCGTCCTCACGCGCGTCCCGCCGGGACGCGCGACTACGCATCGCTGCTGCCACAAACCGGCAGGAAGCCCGCGCCGAGGGGGTCTACAATGCAGCCTTTCAAATAACTATCAGAAGGCGGCAAGCCCATGACCCACGGGATTCACGGCGAGAAGCGCTGGTACGCGCTGATCGTCCTCTGCCTCGGCGTGCTGATGATCGTGCTCGACAGCACGATCGTGAACGTTGCACTGCCGTCGATCAGCACCGACCTCCATTTCACCGAGACGGCCCTCGTGTGGGTCGTCAACGCGTACCTGCTGACGTTCGGCGGCTGCCTGCTGCTCGGCGGACGGCTCGGCGACCTGTACGGCCAGCGACGCATGTTCCTCGCCGGCCTCGTCGTCTTCACGCTCGCATCGCTCGCGTGCGGCCTCGCGCAATCGCAGGCGATGCTGATCGCCGCGCGCGCGGTGCAGGGCATCGGCGGCGCGGTCGTATCGGCCGTCGCGCTGTCGCTGATCATGAATCTCTTCACCGAGCCCGGCGAACGCGCCCGCGCGATGGGCGTATACGGCTTCGTCTGCGCGGGCGGCGGCAGCATCGGCGTGTTGCTCGGCGGGCTGCTGACGAGCTCGCTGTCGTGGCACTGGATCTTCCTCGTCAACCTGCCGATCGGCATCGCGGTCTATGCGATGTGCGCCGCGCTGCTGCCGCGCCTGCGCGCGCCGGCCGGCAACGCGCGGCTCGACGTCGCGGGCGCGATCACCGTCACTGCTTCGTTGATGCTGGCCGTCTACGGGATCGTCGGCGGCAACGAGGCCGGCTGGCTGTCGACGCAGACCGTCGCGCTGATCGGCGCGGCCGCCGCGCTGCTCGCGCTGTTCATCGCGATCGAGGCGCGCGCCGCGCATCCGCTGATGCCGCTCTCGCTGTTTGCGTCGCGCAACGTCGCGCTCGCGAACGTGATCGCCGTGCTGTGGGCGGCCGCGATGTTCGCGTGGTTCTTCCTGTCCGCGCTGTACATGCAGCGCGTGCTCGGCTACGGGCCGCTGCAGGTCGGCCTCGCGTTCCTGCCGGCGAACCTGATCATGGCCGCGTTCTCGCTCGGGCTGTCCGCGCGGATCGTGATGCGCTTCGGCATCCGCGGCCCGATCGCGGCCGGCCTGCTGATCGCGGCGTGCGGCCTCGCACTGTTCTCGCGTGCGCCGGTGGACGGCGGCTTCGTCTGGCACGTGCTGCCCGGCATGACGCTGCTCGGCATCGGCGCGGGCGTCGCGTTCAATCCGGTGCTGCTCGCCGCGATGAGCGACGTCGATCCGGCCGATTCCGGGCTCGCGTCGGGGATCGTCAACACCGCATTCATGATGGGCGGCGCGCTCGGCCTCGCCGTGCTCGCCAGCCTCGCGGCCGCCCGCACCAACGCGCTCGCGGCGGCGAATGCCCCGCTCGACGCGCTGAACGGCGGCTACCATGCGGCCTTCGCGTTCGGCGCGGCATTCGCTGCCGTCGCCGCGCTGATCGGCCTCGCGCTGCGCATCCGGCAGCAGGGTGCGGTCGAAGGCGTCGGCTCCGCGATGCACTGACCGGTGGCTGGCGGTTGGTGGCCGGTGGCGTCCACCGCCGCCATCGAACCAGGGCGCGTACTGTCGCGCCCTTTTTTATGCGTGCCGGGCCTGGCACCCGCTCTCGCTTCACCGGGCGTTTCGGGCGGATCAGTCGCGAGGAGAACAGCCATCACGCCCCTCGCTCCGCTCAAACGCCTGTTTTACTTCGGGCCAGATGCCCGCCCCACGGGCTTCCCCCGCCGATTTTTAACGCAGTCGACCATCGACGCGCCACTTTTGCGACAATGGCGGACTTTGATGCGCGCGCCGCGGCCACGCGCCGCCGCCGAACATCGCATAACCGTCGCCGCATAACCGCCTGCTTCCGATGTCGCTTCCCCATATCGATCTGCTGTACTCGTTGTCCGGCCTGTTCGTCGGCATCCTCGTCGGCCTGACGGGCGTTGGCGGTGGTTCGTTGATGACGCCGATCCTCGTGCTGCTGTTCGGCGTCCACCCGGCAACGGCGGTCGGCACCGACCTGCTGTACGCGGCCGCGACCAAGGCCACCGGCACGCTCGTCCACGGCCTGAAAGGCTCGATCGACTGGCGCATCACGGGCCGGCTCGCGGCGGGCAGCGTCCCGGCCGCGGCCGTCACGCTGTGGTGGCTGCACACGCACGGGATGAACGCGCCGGGCACCGCGCGGATGATCCAGCTCGTGCTCGGCATCGCGCTGCTGCTCACGTCGCTCGCGCTGATCTTCCGGCCGCAGCTCACCGCGTTCGCCGCACGCAACCCGCTCGCGCCGAGCCCCGCGCGCACGCTGTGGTCGACCGTGCTGACAGGCGCCGTGCTCGGCGTGCTCGTGTCGATGACGTCGGTCGGCGCCGGCGCGATCGGCGTGACCGTGCTCCTGCTGCTGTATCCGATGCTCGCGACCACCCGCATCGTCGGCTCCGACATCGCGCACGCGGTGCCGCTCACGCTCGTCGCGGGCATGGGCCACTGGCTGCTCGGCTCGGTTGACTGGTCGATGCTGCTGTCGCTGCTGCTCGGCTCGCTGCCCGGCATCGTGATCGGCAGCCTGCTGTCGGCGCGCGCGCCCGAACGGCTGCTGCGCAACCTGCTCGCCTCGACGCTCGTCGCGGTCGGCGTGCGGCTCGTGCTGGCGTAAGCGGCGCGGCTGCAACGGCACACGTCGACTTCCTTTCTCTCGCCGGAATCTTCCGAAGAAAGGCCCCGTCACGTCACCCTGCCGTCACTTTATGGGGATGTTCCGGTAAATCCTCAAAAGAGGGTCAATCATCCCCCTTTTGAGGATTCGGCAACACCGTCATGGGCGGTTTACGGGGCGACTCGTCCAGCTCCCGACAAGAAGATGCCCCGGAAGTCCATGACTCACGGGGCATCTTGGAGAACGCCAGCACTGCCTTCAACACACGCCACGTGAAGTGCTGGAGCACGTAGCAAGGCAGTGCCTCGATCTCACGTCAGGCGGCGCGAGCCGCCCGCGGCGCTTACTGCCCTTGCTGCTGCAACTTCTGCTGCTTGAGCTGCTGCGTGCGCATCTGCAGCTTCAGCACGCGCTGCAGCGCCGTGCGGTTGGCGAGAATGCCGTCGTAGAAGTTGGCGAGATCGCCCTTCAGCGCGGTCCGCGACGCGTCGTTCAGGTAGATCATGTGGCCCGACGGGTAGTTCTTGATCGTCAGGTTCTGCGCCTTGAGCGTCGGGTCGAGCGGCATCTGCGCGAGCGTCAGCTCTGTCTGGTGGAACGGCGTGACGGCGTCGAAATAGCCGTTGGCCGACAGCACCTTCAGGTCCGGGTTCACGCTCATCGTCGACGCGAGGTCGCCGGCCGTGTACAGCGTATTGCCGCCGCCCTTGTTCGCGCCGGTCGGATCCGTGTGGCTGAAGTCCCAGTTGTTGAAGACCTGGTCGTTCAGGTCCACGAACGACGACGTCGACGTGTACTTGAGGTCCGTGTTGATGTAGCTGTTCCACAGCACGGTGTACGCACCGCCCACGTTCGTGATCGACGGATCGTTGCTGCCCGAGTTCGGCAGGATGTACGGCGCGATGCCCTTGCCCGTGAAGTTCGCGCGACCGTCGTACTGGCCGATCTGCGTGCCCGGCACGAGCGTCAGGAAGAACGTGTACGGCGGGTTGTCGTTCGACGACGGCACGTTGCCGAGCGCGGCCGGGTTGCCGAACGTCTGGATCAGCGACGTCGGATCCGTGCCGATGTACGCGCCCATCTGCTGCGCGGTCTGCAGGTTCAGGTTCAGGCGCACGTTCACGAAGCCGCCGTCCTGCGGGTTCGGCTTCTGCGCGAGCGGCGCGAGCGTGTTGTCGGCGTAGTTGCGGGCCTGGACCATGTACGCGTCGAGGTCGGTCGGCGTCGGGTTGAGCGTCGTCTTCTTCCAGTAGAACGCATCGGCCGCGAGCGTCGGGAACGTGCCCGGCGCGGACAGCGCGTTCGCGTAGTCGAGGATCGACGACTGCAGCGTGATCCCGTTCAGGTCGATGCCGTCCTCATGCAGCACCCACGACACGACCGCGCTGCGCGCGGTGCCGTACGACTCGCCGTACAGGAACTTCGGCGAATTCCAGCGCGAGTACTTGGTCAGGTAGCGCTGGATGAAGCGGTCGATCGAGCGGGCGTCCTGGTCGGTGCCCCAGAAGTCCTTGTTCTTCGCCGGGGCGATCGCCGCCGAGTAACCGGTGCCGACCGGGTTGATGAACACGAGGTCGGTACGGTCGAGCAGGCTGTCCGGGTTGTCGAGCAGCTTGTACGGCGCGGGCGGCGTGAAGTTCGGGAACGACGACTGCAGGCGCTTCGGCCCGTACGAGCCGAGCAGCAGGTAGACCGACGACGAGCCGGGGCCGCCGTTGTAGAAGAACGTGACCGGGCGCGGCTTCGACGGATCCGGATTGTCCTGCGTGTACGCGACGTAGAACATCTTCGCGTTCGGCGCCGACGTGACCGGATCGATCGTCGTCAGGTGGCCCGTGGTGGCCGTGTACTTGATGGTCTTGCCGCCGATCGTGACCGTACGGTGCACGACGGCCGCCCCTTCCGTGGAATCCGTGACCGCGTCGTTCGGCCCGGTGCCGTACACGTCGTTGTCGACGTACGGCTGGTCGGCCGCGGCGGCCGTTGCGGTGGTGTTGGCCGACGTGCTGGCGCCGGCCGACGTCGCGGCGGCGGCCGCCGCCGATGCGGCCGGGCTCGACCCGTCGTCGCCGCCGCACCCCGTGACGAGCAGCGCAGCGGCCGCGGCCGCTGCGAGCGGCACGCTCAGTGTCGTTCCGAATAGCGCGAAACCGTCTTTCAAGGACTTCCGTGTCGTCATTATTGCCTCTCGAACAGAACGATAAATACCGCCGGTCGCAAAGGATCATTTGCGCCGGCGCTCCGCACCGGGAATGCATTCGTTATGCGACGCACTCCGAGTTTTTTACCGGCTCGGCGAATACCGACCGGCACGATTTACCCCACCCATATTTTTTTGCGACCGCACAATGAAATCAATTCCATTGCGAACGACAATTCGATAATCCGCAGCAATACATATTCATTCAGCGCATTTGCACGCGCACAAAATCGACGGCAAAAGCACGCCCTTGCCAGGCCAGCCCCACCAAGGGCGCCTCGCTTCGAACAGACGAACAATCCCCCTCGGCGAGATGCCGATTAATCGCAATACGACGATCAATCGCGACTCGAGCCGATTTAATAAAATCGAAAGGATCGATTAACTAAACGGAAAGGAATATCCTCGTATCTGGAATTTATTAAATTAAGTGAAAATACCGGCGCATATTAGGGTTCCGATTTATCGCCGTAAAGTAATAATTTGTTACGGCGCTCGCCATTCCGATGAAAGGCAGTTCGGGACCGATTCCAGAGCACCCAAAAGAAAAAGCCGGACGAGTGTCCGGCTTCGTGAGCGCGGCGCGGCGCGCGCCGTCAGAGCGGCACGTCGATCGCGCCGGCGCCGGTCGTGATCGCATTCGCGCCCGGCGCGGCCGAGATCGGCGGCAGGTTCGCGCTCGTCAGCGCGGGCGCGGCGCCCGGCGTGCCGCCGCGCGGTACCGTGCGGATCACCTGCGACGGCGGCAACGGCGCGCCGTTCTTCAGGTGCTTCCACATCAGGTTCAGCGCCTGCAGGTTGTAGTAATGAACCGGCACGAAGCGCGTGTCGAAGCCCGGCACCGGCAGGAACGCGTCGAAGTGCTGGCCGTTCGTCACCTCGTAGAACACGAGCTGGCTGCGCCCGCCTTCGCTGATGCCGTTCTGCGCGACGTACGCGCGCGACGCGTGGTTCACGGGCACGAGCGCGTCGCTGCGGCCCTGCACGATGATCGCCGGCTTGCCCTGCAGGTTCGCGTTCACGCGCACCGCGTCGACGTTCGCGGGCATCCCGAGCATCCCGTTCGTCCAGAGCTGGCGCAGGCACAGCGCGCCCGCGAAGCTCCCGTCGGGCGTCGCGAGCCGGTGGTCGACGCCCGCGCCCGTGTTGAACACGAGGTTGATGCCGGCCGTCGGCGGCACGCCGTTGCCGACGCCGAACACGGCCGGCATCGGCGACGTGGCGGGCGCGGCGACGGCGCCCGTCGCCGGGTTCGTCGTCGCGAAGCTGAAATTGCACAGGTTGTCGGTGACGCGCGAGCGCGTGTACGCGTTCGCATACGTGACCGCGATCGCCGGAATCGCCTGCGAATCCCACATCGGCGCCTGCAGCAGGTCGGAATCGGCGAGGTAGCCGGCCGCGTGGAGCTGCGCGAGCGCGTCGGCGGCCTGGCTTTGCGTATCGGCGCCCGACACGAGCCCGGCCGCGGCGAGCGTCGCGCAGCGCTGGGTGCGGATCGACTGCGTGGTCGCCGCCGGCAGCGCGCTCAGGGACGGCGCGTCGGCAAGCGACGCCGACGCGGCCGCGCACGGCTCCAGCAGGTTCGCGAGCGTCGCGTAGTCGGCCAGCGGCCGGCCGAACGACGGCACGGGCTGGCCGCCCGAGCGCACGACCGCGTTCGGCGCCATCCGCACGTTGATCTGCGGCTCGCCGACCACGACCGCGGTGATCCAGCCGCGGTTGTCCTGTTCGGCCGCCGCGAGCGACGCACCGCCGCCGTTGCTGACCGACGCGGCGATCGTCGTGATGTCACCCGCGCGATAGCGCACGCCGTGATGCGAGCCGTCGACCAGCGGTCCGAACTGCTCGTTGAGCGCCCAGTACGCGAACTCGACCGACTGCAGCGTCACGCGCCCCCAGTCCTGCTCGGGATTCTGCTGCGAATGCGCGTGCTTGAACGCATAGCGGTTCGGGAAGCGGGAATTGAACGTGGCGAGATCGCCGCTGGTGACGTTCGCGGTGAACAGGCTCGCGGTGCCGGCCAGCACTGCGTTGGCGAGCGTGCCGTCGATCAGCGTGATGGTGTCCGACATCAGCTCGTGCGCGCCGTTGCCGCCGCCCTTGTCGTTGTAGGCGACCGCGCAGCCGCGCTTGAGCGCCCATTCGCCGGCCGCGGAAATCGCGCCGTACACGCCGCGCGAGCCCGACGACGTCGCGGTGACGATGCACGGCTGCGCGGGATTGAAGCTGGCGGGCACCTGCACGAGCAGCGTGACGTTCTTGCTGCCGCTGCCGTCGTCGGCGTACGCGAGATATTCGGTGCCGGGAATCTTGCCTTCGCCGAGCGTGTCGTTGCCGTCGAGGTCGACGTTCGGCCCCCAGAAGCGGCCGTAGCCGCCGTTGGCGCTCATGTCGACGAGCGCGCGGTAGTTCGACCAGATCGCGAGACGGCGCAGCTCGGCGCCCGTCGGCCGGGCGGCATTCGCAAAGCCGGGGGCGCTCGCCGAGCCGAGGCCCGTCTTGCCGAGGCCGGCCGTCAGCAGGTCGTCGCTCGCGCCGTCATAGGCCGTCGTGCGCACGCTGCCGGACACGAAACCGGGCAACCGGTTGCGCTCGGCCGACTCGTCGCCGTTACAGGCGCCGAGCATCGCGACCGCGGCCAGCGCCGCGCCGAAAACCATCCGCCTGCCCCACCCGAGTCTCGTCATCGCCGCCCTCTCGATATCGTTATCGGTCCGCCGCCGCTTCGTGCGGCTTGCGGCCTCTCAAGCGCAAACGGGCCCCGGCATGCCGGGGCCCGCCTGAAAACGGGCGCACGCGGCGCTCACGCGCCGTCGCCCGGCGTTACTGCTGCTGAACCGTCAGCTTGTTCGACACCGACGTCACGCCGCTCACGCCCTTCGCCGCCTCTTCCGCCTTGTCGATCTGGGCCTGGTCGGGCACCGTGCCCTCCAGCGTGATCGCGCCGCCCTTCGAGCGCACGACGATGTTCGCCACGTCGATGCCGCCCGCCTTCGTAATGGCCTTGCGCACCGCATAGCCAAGCTTGCGGTTCGCCTTCTTCGCGGTCTTCGCGGCGGCCTTCGGCGCGCTGGTCGCGGCCGCGGGCGCTTCCGTTGCCGCGGCATCGCTCGACTGCGCATACACGCTGCCCGACAGACAGGCCGCCACGGCGGCAACGCCCAACGCTCTCAACACGATCGACTTCATGCTATCTCCTTATCACTCCGGAACGGCCGTGCACAGTACGGCCGATTACCCCCAAAAACAGCCGGCCCGCGCGCGAACGGGCGGGACAGCCGGTGTTTTCCACGGCGATACGAGAGAGGCGAGACGGGCTGGCGGCCGGCGCACGCGAAAGCGGGCCGGCCGGGCCGGACAGCCGCCGGCCGAACGCGCCCGGTCTCATTGCGTGCCGGGTCGCGCGCAAATCGGGCGCGGCTGCGTCGCACAATGTAATCCAGCGCCCGCGGAAGCGCAAAGCTTTTGACGCGGGGCCGCCCCGCCACTGTCGCCGCGGGGCCGCGCCAGGCCGCCCCACTCGCGCACGCCCGGCGAAACCGGGTACCATCGCCGCGAGCATCGGCGTCGTCCATGACAACCGTCCGATCGTCACCGATACGTCACGCCAGCGTCATCCGCCGCCCCCATGAAGCCAGCCCGCCCTCGCCCGCCTCGCCGCATCCTCGCCCGCTTCGTCGCGGTATCGTGGCGCGACCTCGCGCTGTCGATCGGCCCGACCGTGCTGCTCGCCGGCGCGGCCGTCTGGCTCGCGGTCAAGCTGATCCAGCCGGCCCCGCCGTCCACGCTCGTGATCTCGTCCGGGCCGCCCGGCAGCACGTACTGGAACGCCGCGCAGAAATACAAGACGATCCTCGCGAAGAACGGCGTCACGCTCGACGTCCAGTCGTCCGAAGGGTCCGCCCAGAACCTCGCGCGGCTGTCGAACCCGAACGCGCCGGTCGACGTCGGTTTCGTGCAGAGCGGCATCGGCCCGAAGGAGCGCGACGAACATCTCGTGTCGCTCGGCAGCATCGGCTACGTGCCGCTCGCGATCATGTATCGCGGCCCGGTCGTCGCGCGCCTGTCCGACTTCAAGGGCAAGCGGCTCGCGCTCGGCGCGGAGGGCAGCGGCGCGCGCGAGCTGAGCCTCGCGCTGCTGAAGATGAACGGCATCGTGCCGGGCGGCTCGACCGAGCTGCTGCCGACCGCCGGCGAGGACGCGGCCACCGCGCTGCTCGACGGCAAGATCGACGCGGCGTTCCTGTCCGGCGACTCGACGCAGATCCCGGTGATGGCGAAACTGTTCCGCGCGCCGGGCGTGCACGTGTATTCGTTCACGCAGGCCGAGGCGTACGCGCGGCGCTTCCCGTACCTGACCGCGATCACGCTGCCGATGGGGGTCTACGATCTCGGCCGGAACCTGCCGCCCGCCGACATCCACACGGTCGCACCGACCATCGAACTCGTCGCGCGCGACTCGCTGCACCCCGCGTTGTCCGACCTGCTGATCGAGGCCGCGCGCGAGGTGCACGGCCACGCGACGATCCTGCAGCACGCGGGCGAATTCCCGTCGCCCGTCACGCGTGGCTTCCAGCTCTCCGACGACGCCGCGCGCTACTACAAATCAGGCAAGACCTTCCTGTACCGGCGGCTGCCGTTCTGGGTCGCGAGCCTCGTCGACCGGCTGCTCGTCGTGGTCGTGCCGCTGATCGTCGTGCTGATCCCCGGGCTGCGGCTCGTGCCGTCGCTGTACGGCTGGCGCGTGCGCTCGCGCATCTACCGCTGGTACGGCGCGCTGATCGCGCTCGAGCGCAGCGCGCTCGGCGAGCACACGGCCGAGGAGCGCGTGCAGTTGCTCGACGAACTCGACGACATCGAGGAAGCCGTGAACCGGATGAAGATGCCGCTGGCGTATGCCGGGCAGTTCTACGTGCTGCGCGAGCACATCGGCTTCGTGCGCGAACGGCTCACCGCGCACGACCAGGACACGCCGGCCAGCCCGCCGGGCGCCGGCGGCCCGCCGCAGGCACGGGCCGAAGCCGCGCCGCCGGCCGGCACGCCCCCTCGGGCGACTCCCGGTTCCGCGTGAGCGGACGATCCGCGATCATTGCCGCATGCGCGCGCCGCCGCGTAACATGGAGGCCGCCGCCAGGCGCCGCTCGCCCCACCCTCTGGAGATCGCCATGACAACCGGCCTCGACACCGCCCAACCCGCCTGGTTCTACGACTTCGTGTCGCCGTTCTCCTACCTGCTCCTCGAACAGCTCGACAAATGGCCGGACGTGCCGTTCGAGCCCGTCGCGGTGTCGCTGCCCGACCTGCAGCGCCACTGGGGGCAACGCTCGAGCGCGGACGTGCCCGCCAAGCGCGTGTTCACGTACCGTCACGCCCTGTTTCGCGCGGAGCAGCTCGGCATCCGCTTCAAGATGCCGCCCGCCCATCCGTTCGATTCCGACAAGGTGTTGCGCCTCGCGATCGCGCTGCGCGCCGACATCGCGACCGTGCTGGAAATGTTCCGCTTCATCTGGCACGACGGCAACGACCCGTCGACGCCGGAAGGCTTCGCGGCACTGTGCGAGCGCGTCGGCGTCGGCCACGGCGACGAGCTGATCGAATTCGAGGAGACGAGCGCGCAGTTGCGCCGCAACACCGACGACGCGATCGCGCTCGGCGTGTTCGGTGTGCCGACGTTCTGGATGAACCAGCAGCTGTTCTGGGGCGAGGACGCGCTGCCGATGGTGCTGTACTGCGCGCGCACGCCGAACTGGCTGGAATCGCGCGAGGTCAAGCGGATCAGCGTGCTGCCGAAGGGCCGTGTGTGATGGCCGGTATCACGCACGCCAATGCGCGGCTGCGGTAAGGTTACGCTTCCCCGCAATCCCCGCCTACGATGGAAGAAGACGACCGTACCGCCTCGCTCGATATCTGGCTCGTGCGCGTGTTGCGCACGCTGCTGCTCGAGCGCAGCGTCACGCAGGCCGCGCTGCGGCTGAACCAGACCCAGCCGGCGATCAGCACCGCGCTGCGCAAGCTGCGCGAAACGCTGAACGACCCGATCCTCGTGCGCGGCAAATCCGGCATGGTTCCGACCGAATACGGCGCGTCGCTGCTCGAGGCCGCGCAGCGCGCGCTGCGCGAGGTCGACTTCATCGCGACGCCGCACGGCGATTTCGATCCGTCGTCCGCGCGGCGCACGTTCCGCGTCGCCGCCCCCGATTACCTGAACGATTTCTTCATGCCGACGCTGATCGAGCGCTTTCGCGACGCGGCGCCGCATGCCCATCTGGAAATCGATTCGCTGAATCCCGCGCTCGATCACGCGGGCGCGCTCGAATCGGGCGCGCTCGATCTCGTGATCGGCAACTGGCCGAAGCCCGACCCGCAGTTCGCGCGCCAGGACCTGTTCTCCGACACGATCGTGTGCCTGATGCGCGATGCGCACCCGCTCGCACGCGTGCCGCTCACGCGTGAAGCGTACGCATCGGCCGCGCACGTCGCGCCGACGCCCTACACCGGCGACAAGCGCAACGCGATCGAGATCGGCCTGGCACGCGCGCGCCTCACGCGGCGCATCGTGACGACGCTGCCCTACTTCGGCATCGTGCCGCAGGTGCTGCTGCAGTCGGACCTGATCTTCACGACGACGCGCCGCTTCGCGACGCACTATGCGCAGTTGCTGCCGCTCGTGGTCGTCACGCCGCCCGTGCCGTTCCCGCGCATCAAGAGCTACCTGCTCACGCATCCGCAGCCCGACCGCCCGACCGACATCGCGTGGCTGTGCGCGCTGATGCAGAGCGTGTCCGACGAGCTGACGGTTCCCCGCAGCCGCAAGCGCTGAGCCGCGGCACAAAGCGCGGCACGGCCGCTCGAGTTCAGGCCGTGCAGAAGGTTTCCTGCAGATGGGTCCAGCGCACGACACCCGCCGCGTCGCGCTCGAACACGGCGGTTGAACGGCGCGCGGGCAGCTCGCCCGACGCCGCGTGCTGCGCTTCGAGATAGGTCACGGTCGCATGCGACGCATCGGCCGCGAGCACGCGGGTGTCCGACAGCGTGATGCGCAGCCCCGGCTTCGCGCCGGCGAGCTTTTCGAACAACGCGCGCGTACCGTCGTGATCGACCTCGCGACCGTCGGTCAGGATCATCGTGAATTCGGCGGAAAACGCGGCGAGCAGCGCATCGAGCGCCTCGGGCGCGGTATCGATGCCGGACAGCCAGCGCTCGATGGCGACGAGGCTCGCATCGAGCGCGTCGAGATAAACCTGATGATCGGACATGGCACGTGCGCGGTAAGGCGCGGCCCGATGCCGCGCGTCGTCGTGCAGTGTATGCAAAATCGCGCGGCCCCGCGCTGGCCGCGCGGCGCTACCGCGCGCAGGACACGTCGTCGCGCGCACGCCCCGAAGCGGCGGCCTTCGCGTCGCCCACCGGCATGCCCGAGCGCGCCTGCAGCAGCTCCGCGCACACGGCCACCGCGATCGCGCCCGGCGCCTTGTCGACGATGCCCGCGACACCGATCGGGCACACCATCTCCACGAGCCGCGCCGGATCGACGCCGCGCGCGGCAAGCCGGCGCTCGAACTTCACGCGCTTGGTGCGCGAGCCGATCATCCCGAAGTACGCGTAGTCGCGCCGCCGCATGATCTGCGCGGCGAGCGAGAAGTCGAGCGCGTGGTTGTGCGTCATCACGAGGAAGTACGCGCCGGGCGGCGCGGCGTCGACGACCGCCTCCGGCGTGTCGGTCGGCTCCGGCTGCACGTTCGGCGGACATTCGTCCGGGAACAGCTCGTCGCGCGTGTCGACCCACTGCACGACGCACGGCAGCGCGCCGAGCAGCGTGACGAGCGCGTGACCGACGTGCCCGGCGCCGAACAGCACGATGTGCATCGGCGCCGGCGTGCCGGTCGCGCGGTTGCGCTGGCCGGTGCCCGGCGCGAACGCCGGGGTCGACGCGGTGCGGAGCGAGCGGGCGGGGCCGTTCATGTCAGCCTCCGCTGGGCCGTCCCAAGGAGGCTGACCGCCCGCTCGGGGGGAGCCGTGCATGGAACCGGAGTAAGCGCTGAAGCGCCAACTCCGGTCGACAGCGAACGAAGTGAGCTCGGGGGCCGTTTCATCTCAGCCTGCCTGACCGGCGCGTGCCGCACGCACCGCGCTGACCGCACGCAGGATCGACTCGCCGGTCGCCGGCGCATCGAGCGGCGGGTTCACCTTGTAGTCGCCGACCGCGGCCACCGCATCGCGCACCGCGAAGAACACCGAGAACGGCAGCAGCAGCGGCGGCTCGCCGACGGCCTTCGAACGGTGGATGCTGTCCTCGACGTTGCGGTTGTTGAACAGCTTCACGTTGAATTCCGGCGGTGTGTCGTTCACTGTCGGGATCTTGTACGTGGACGGTGCATGCGTCATCAGCTTGCCGCCCTTGTTCCACCACAGCTCCTCGGTCGTGAGCCAGCCCATCCCCTGTATGAACGCGCCTTCGACCTGGCCGATGTCGAGTGCCGGGTTCAGCGACGCCCCCACGTCGTGCAGCGCATCGACGCGCAGCGTGCGCATCTCGCCCGTCAGCGTGTCGATCACGACTTCCGACACGGCCGCGCCGTACGAGTAGTAGTAGAACGGCCGGCCCTGCAGCTTCGACTGATCCCAGTACAGCTTCGGCGTCGCGTAGAAGCCGTCGGACCACAGCTGCACGCGCGCGAGGTACGCCTTCGCGATCACTTCGCCGAACGGCACGCCGTTGCCGCCCACCCACACGAAGTCGTTGGCGAACTTCACGTCGGCCGCATCGACCTTGCCGTCGCCGAACTGCTTCGCCGCGAACACCGCGAGCCGCTCGCGCAACTGGCGCGCCGCATCCTGCGCGGCCTTGCCGTTCAGGTCCGAGCCCGTCGACGCAGCGGTCGCGGACGTGTTCGCGACCTTGCTGGTGTCGGTCGCCGTCACGCGGATCCGGCCGAAGCGGATGCCGAGCTCGTGCGCGACGACCTGCGCGACCTTCGTGTTGAGCCCCTGCCCCATCTCCGTGCCGCCGTGGTTCACGAGCACCGAGCCGTCGGTATAGATGTGCACCAGCGCGCCGGCCTGGTTGAAGTGCGTGACGTTGAACGCGATGCCGAACTTCACCGGCGTGATCGCGATGCCCTTCTTCAGCACCGTGTTGCGTGCGTTGAATTCGCGCACGCCCGCACGCCGCGCGCGGTAGTCGCTCGTCGCCTCGAGTTCGCCGAGCAGCTCCTGCAGCACGTTGTCCTCGACCGTCTGCCCGTACGGCGTGACGTTGCGTTCGGTCTTGCCGTACAGGTTCGCATAGCGGACGTCGAGCGGATCGCGATCGAGCGAACGCGCGACGTCGTCGAGGATGTACTCGATCGCGAACGCGCCCTGCGGGCCGCCGAACCCGCGGAACGCGGTGTTCGACTGCGTGTTGGTCTTGCCGCAGTAGCCGGCGATGTTCACGTCGCCCAGCCAGTACGCGTTGTCGAAGTGGCACACCGCGCGCGTCATCACCGGGCCCGACAGGTCGGCCGAGAAGCCGCAGCGCGACGTCATGTCGAGCGCGACGCCGTCGATGCGGCCGTCGTCGTCGTAGCCGACGTCGAAGCGGTAATGGAAGTCGTGCCGCTTGCCGGTGATCATCATGTCGTCGTCGCGGTCCGGACGCAGCTTCACCGGGCACAGCAGCTTCCACGCCGCGAGCGCCGCGCAGCACGCGAACAGGCCCGACTGCGATTCCTTGCCGCCGAACCCGCCGCCCATCCGGCGGCATTCGACCAGCACGTTGTGCGACGCGACGCCGAGCACGTGCGCGACGAGGTGCTGCATCTCGCTCGGGTGCTGCGTCGAGCAGTACACGTGCATCCCGTCGTCGTCCTTCGGCACGGCGTACGCGATCTGCCCTTCGAGGTAGAACTGCTCCTGGCCGCCGAGCAGCATTTCGCCCGACTCGCGGTGCGGCGCGACGGCGAGCCGCGCGGCCGCGTCGCCGCGCGCGAGCTTCAGCGGCGGGATCACGTAGGTTTCGGCCGCGCGCGCTTCCTGCGCGGTGAGGATCGCCGGCAGCTCCTCGTAGTCGACCTGGGCGCGGCGCGCGGCGAGCCGCGCGGTTTCATGCGACGTCGCGACGACGATGAACATCGGCTGGCCGACGAACTGCACGATGCCCTTCGCGAGCACCGGATCGTCGTGGATGATCGGGCCGCAATCGTTGACGCCCGGGATGTCGTCGGCCGTGAACACGGCGACCACGCCCGGCGTCGCGCGCACCGCGTCGAAGTTCATCGACACGATCTTCGCGTGCGGCTTCGCCGACAGGCCGAGCGCCGCGTGCAGCGTGCCCGCGACGACCGGGATGTCGTCGGTGTAGGTGGCACGCCCGCTGACGTGCAGGTGCGCGGATTCGTGCGCGCGCGATACGTGGACCTGCGCCGCGTCGGCTTGCGGGTCGAGGGTGCTCAGGAACGGTTCTGCTTGCTGGTTCATGTTCGGTGTTCTCCGTCTTCAGACGCGCGCCGCGTCGGTGCCGGGTTCGGCGGCCACTTCACGCACATTCAGGGCTTGCGGCGGCAGCGGGTCGTGCGGGCGCGTCTCCAGCCAGAAGCGATACATCAGGTTCTTCGCGGTATCGAGGCGATACGTGCTCGTCGCGCGCATGTCGGACAGCGGCTGGTAGTCGCGCTCGAGCGCCTGCATCGCCGCCTGCGCGGTGGCTTCGTGCCACTGCGCGCCGTCGAGCACGGCTTCCGTCTGGGTCGCGCGCTTCGGCGTCGCGGCCATCCCGCCGAACGCGATGCGCGGCTCGCGGATCGTGTCGCCGTCCGCGATGAACGCGAACGCCGCGCACACGGCCGAGATGTCGGAGTCGAACCGCTTCGACAGCTTGTACGTGCGGAACTGCAGCTTCTCGCGCGCGCCGGTGCGGGTCGGCACCTTCAGGCCGACGACGAATTCGTGCGGTGCCATGTCCTTCTGCTGGTAGCCCGTGTACAGCGCCTCGAGCGGCAGCTCGCGCACCGTGTCGCCGCCGCGCAGCACCACGCGCGCGCCGAGCGCGATCAGGCCCGGCATCGAATCGCCGATCGGCGAGCCGTTCGCGACGTTCCCGCCGATCGTGCCCGCGTTGCGGATCGGCAGCGACGCGAAGCGCTTCCACATCTCGGTCAGTTCCGGATACGGGCCGGCCAGCGCCGCATACCCTTTCTCGACCGTCACGCCAGCACCGATTTCGATCCAGTCGTCGCCGTGCACGATGTTCTGCAGTTCGGCGATCTGGCCGACGTAGATCAGGTCGTCGAGCCGGCGCATCTGCTTGGTGACCCACAGGCCGATGTCGGTGCTACCTGCCAGGATGCGCGCGTCGGGCCGCTCGGCCTTCAGCGCGGCCAGCGCGTCGAGCGTGCGCGGCGCCGCGAAGCGCGCGCCGTTGATCGTCGTGTAGTCGAACGTATCGTCGCGCTTGAGCGATGCGAGCGTGCGGGCCAGCGCGGCGGTGTCGACCGGCGCCGACGGTGCCGGTGCACCTTCGCCGGCCGCGTCGAACATCTGCACGGCCGCATCGACGATCGGGCGATAGCCGGTGCAGCGGCACAGGTTGCCCGTCAGCGCATCGGCGATCTCGGTGCGCGTCGGCACGTCCTTCGCCTTCGCGCACGTGCCGGCACGGCCGCAGCCTTCGTGGCCGTGCTTCTCGTACAGCGCCCACATCGACATCACGAAGCCGGGCGTGCAGAACCCGCATTGCGAACCGTGGCAGTCGACCATCGCCTGCTGCACCGGATGCAGCGCACCGTCCGGCTGACGCAGGTCCTCGACCGTCAGCAGCGCCTTGCCGTCCAGCGTCGGCAGGAACTGGATGCATGCGTTGACGGCCTTGAACTCGACCGCGCCGGCGTCGGTCAGCTCGCCGACGACGACCGTGCACGCGCCGCAGTCGCCTTCCGCGCAGCCTTCCTTGGTGCCGGTGCAATGCGCGTCCTCGCGCAGGTATTGCAGCACGGTGCGGGTAACGTCCGCGCCGCTGACTTCGCGGATCGCGTGACGATGGTAGAAGCGGATCGGCTCACTCATGTCTCGATGGTTCTTCAAATGGGGGGCAAGGCGGCCCGCGCTGTGCGCTCGACCGACGTTTTTCTGACAGTTTGCACGCTATCACCATCAAATTTCGCAACCCATAGCCCATCACGCATGGGGCCCATATAACTGCCGCGATATGAGCGCCGGGCCGGCTCGACGGCCTTTACACACGGCGCTCCCAGCCCCTTCCCTGCTTCCCCGCGACCGCCCGGGATCCTCGAAAACAGGTCGCGATTAACTAAATGGTACCTGCGTGAAAACCGGTTCCATGGGAAAATCCCGATTCCCTTTTTCGCCGTCCTCTGCCCGTTTCGTTCATTCGTTCCGACCCCATGTCAACCGATTCCGCCACACCGCCGCGCAGCGGGTTCGCGGTCACGCTGCAAATCGTGTCCGTCGTCTGCTTCACGTTCATCTGCTACCTGACTATCGGGCTGCCGCTCGCGGTGCTGCCGGGCTTCGTCCATGACGACCTCGGCTTTTCCGCGATCGTCGCGGGCGGCGCGATCAGCGTCCAGTATTTCGCGACGCTCGCGTCGCGGCCGCTGGCCGGGCGCCTGGCCGATACGCTCGGCCCGAAGCAGACGGTGTTGCGCGGGCTGGTCGGTTGCGGCGTGTCGGGCGTGCTGCTGCTCGTCGCGCTGCTGCTCGCGCACTGGCCGGTCGCGAGCCTCGTGCTGCTGGTCGCGAGCCGGCTCGTACTCGGCGTCGGCGAGAGCCTGTGCGGCACCGGCGCGATCCTGTGGGGCATCGGCCGGGTCGGCGTCACGCACAACGCGAAGGTGATCTCGTGGAACGGCATCGCGACCTACGGCGCGCTCGCGCTCGGCGCGCCGGTCGGCGTCGCGATCGCAAATACGCTGAATCCGGCGCTGATCGGCGTGCTCGTGATCGCGTTGGCCGCGATCGGCTTCTACCTCGCGCGCCTGATCGCTTCGGTGCCGCTCGTGCACGGCGAACGGATGTCGTATGCGAGCGTGTTTACGCGGGTACTGCCGCACGGCCTCGGCCTCGCGCTCGGCTCGGCCGGCTTCGGCTCGATCGCGACCTTCGTCACGCTGTACTACGCGGCGCGCCACTGGCCGAACGCCGCCCTGTCGCTGACCGTGTTCGGCACGCTGTTCATCGGCGCGCGCCTGCTGTTCGCGAACACGATCAAGACCTACGGCGGCTTCCGCGTCGCGATCGTGTCGTTCGCATTCGAATGTTCGGGCCTGCTGCTGCTGTGGCTCGCGCCGGTGCCGCACATCGCCCTCGTCGGCGCCGCGCTGACCGGCTTCGGCTTCGCGCTGATCTTCCCGGCGCTCGGCGTCGAGGCCGTCGCGCTCGTGCCGCCCGCGAGCCGCGGCGCGGCGCTGTCCGCGTACTCGGTGTTCCTCGACTTGTCGCTCGGCATCACGGGCCCGCTCGCCGGCTATGTCGCGGGCGCGCTCGGCTATCCGCAGGTGTTCCTGTTCGCAGCGGTGGCGGCTGCCGCGGGCGTCGCGCTGTCGATGGTGCTGTACCAGCGGCAGGCGCGGGTCGAGGGAAGCGGCGCGGCGGCATGAAAAGCGGGAGGCGCGTTGCCTCCCGCGCCACGCGGGGTCAACGCAGCAGTACGTTGAAGTCCCGCAATACGCGGACCGCATCGGGATGACGCCTGAATGGAACGGCGCGCCCGAGCGAGAGCTTCGGTTTGGCACGATCGAACAGCACGAGCGCTTCCGACGTGTTGAGATGGCGCGACATATACAAAAACCCGTCGACGCGACGGGGATGCCGGTGGACGGCAAGCGACCACAATTGCGGAACGTCGTACGGTGCGATGGTCGACAACGCACCGTCACCACCGAGATTTTTCAGCGGCAAGCCGTGCAGGACGGCGACGGTCAGCGGCGCGCCGTCAAATGAAAGGACGTAGCGATCGAGTTCGGTCGTCACGAGCGGAAAACCGCCCAGCACCAGATCGGCGACTTCGTCGTGCAGCACCGTCTCGGCGAATGCGCAATGCAGATCGAAGCCGAAATAGCTCGTGCCGTACCGCCGCCGCTTGCGCGGATCGTCGAAGCGATTGCCGCCCGATTTCCCGAAGTAAGGCTCGCCGGTCGCATATCGCGAGATACGCACCAGCGCCGCCGGCGCAACTTCGCGAGTCACCAGCGTTGCGCTCGCGAAATGTTCCCCCGGCGCCGTCAGCAAACGGACCCCCTAGCGCTCGGCGAACGCCGTGGCGGCACGCTCGACTTCATCCACCTTCCCGCGCGACAGCGCGACGAGCGGCGTAACGTTGCCCAGGGACGCCTTCGGCGTCGTGAAGAACTGCCATTTGCTCCATCCCGGCAAACCGCCCAGACATTGGGTCACCTTGCCCAACGTCTTGCGATCGATGTCCCCCGCCAGGTAGAAGGCCGGGTAGTACTGTGCGGCGCCGACATCGACCGTGAAGATCCGGCCGGACGCTACCGCCTTGCTGAGCGCCTGCCGCGTCATGCCGAGGCCGGCCCAGATCTGCGCGGCAGGCAGCAGCTTGCCGTCGGCGACCAGCGTGCGCCGTTCCGCCTGCACCTGCCTTTCCGGATCGGCGACGACGCCCGCCGCCCGCTTCTTCCCGGCGGTCGGCTTCCTGTCGCGCGTCGCGGCCGCAGCGATGCCGAACGTGATCGTGCCGGCCAGATCGATGACCTGCGCGATGCCGACCTTGAACAGGTGCCCCAATTGCTCGTCTGACAGGCTGAGCAGCGCCCGCGCGCGATCCGGGCCGAGCATGGTCGCCGCGCCGACAGCGCTGCGCAGCGCTTCCTCCGTCTCGACGTCAAGAACGACGGCCGTCCCTTCCAGCGTATGAGCCCGCGCAATCATCATCACCTCCCGTCACGACCGGAATGATCAAGCGTAGCTCCGACTCGAAACCAAGTCAACCGTGTCAACCTAATCGACCGTTCGCCACGTTCCTCGATCGTGCGTTCGCGCAGCCCCGAACGTCTCAGGCAGCCCGCAAAAACAACCGCCGCGTCAGGTCGAACGCGACCAGGTTGCCGGCCACCACCAGCAGCAGCCCGACCACCGCGAGCGGCGACCACTGGTAGCCCTCGAACACCGTCGACACGGCCAGCGCGACGATCGGGAACAGCACCGTGCAGTACGCGGCGCGCTCCGGCCCGATCCGGCCGACGAGGGTCAGATAGGCGGTAAAGCCGATCACCGAGCCGGGCACGGCCAGGTAGACGAGCGCGCCGAGATAACGCGGGCTCGTGTCGAGCGTGAACGGCATCCCGGCCACCACGCTGCCGACGGTCAGGATCGCCGCGCCGATCAGCATCGCCCAGCCGTTGGTCGCGAGCGGGTGCAGACCCATCGACTGCATCCGGCTCGACAGCAGGTTGCCGATCGAGAAGCACATCGTGCCCGCGAACGCGATCGCGAGCCCCGTCCACGTCGCGTGGTCGTCGAGATGGCCGGCCATCTGCTGCCAGAACAGGCACGCGATGCCGGCCAGCCCGAGCAGCGCACCGGCAATCGCCGACGGCCGCAGCGGACGGCCCATGAACAGGCGGCCGTTGATCGAGTTCAGCAGTGGCGCGGTCGAGAAGATCACCGCGACGAGGCCGCTCGGCACGACCTGCTCCGCATAGTAGAAGCACAGGAAGTTCAGGCAGAACAGCGCGAAGCCCTGCGCGAGGAGAAAGCGCCACGCTTCGCGCGGCGGGCGCACCGGCCGGCGCATCACGCGCAGCAGCGCGAACAGCACGGCGGCCGCGAGCCAGAAGCGCCATGCAATCGACACGGGCGGCGGCACGGCGCCGAGCTGCCACTTGATCGCGATCCAGGTGGTACCCCAGATCAGCACGGTGACGAAATAAAGCGACAGGTTCATGGCGGCAACGATCCAAAAAGCAGGTGAAACGGATCCCGACTATGCCGCCGCCCGGCGCACGCCGATTGTCCGGAATTGCGGTCTTTTTCGGGCCGCCGCACGCGGCGCCGCGCGCCCGCTTATACTCGGCCCATCATGAGCCTCTCCCTTTCCGCGCCCCCTGTCGACCACCCCACCGCCCTGGCTGGCGGCGATCTGCCGTTCGGCCTGCAGTCGGTCTGCCGCACGCTCGCGGACGCGAACGCGACGCTCGAGCGCTTCGCGTGGCTCGGCGACCATCTGGCGATCGCCGAATGGACGCGGATCACCGACGAAAGCGAGACGGTCTACGAGCAGCCGGGCCACCACACGCTGTCGTGCTACCTCGACGGCGGTTACCGGACCGAACGCCAGCGCGTGCCGCGCTACGGCGCGCCGAGCCTGCTGTGCGCGCTGCCGGGCGACCATGAATCGCGCTGGTGGGTGCGCGGCGAGATGCACTTCATCCACCTGTATTTCCTGCCCGAACACTTCACGCAGCGTGCGATCCGCGAACTCGACCGCGAGCCGCGCGAGCTGAAGCTCGCCGACCGCACTTACTTCGAGGATGCGCGCGTCGCCGCGCTGCTGCGCTCGCTCGCGCTGGACGGCTGGGACGATGCCGACGAACGGCTGCGCGTGAACGAGACCGCGCACGAGGTGCTGAGCCTGCTGCTGCGCGGACAGAGCACGACCCGCACCGACACGTCGTTCCGCGGCGGGCTCGCACCGGCCGTGCGCCGCCGCGTGCGCGACTACATCGACACGTACCTGACGCAACCGCTGACGCTCGGCGAACTCGCCGACGTCGCCGCGCTGTCCGAGTACCACTTCTCGCGGATGTTCCGGCTGTCGTTCGGCCGCGCGCCGCACGCGTGGGTGGCCGAACAGCGCCTCGCGCGGGCACGCGAGCTGCTGCGCACGACGGCGCTGCCGCTCGCGCAGATCGCGGCCGACTGCGGCTATGCGAACGCCGGCCACTTCAGCCATCGCTTTCGCGACGCACATGGCACGACGCCGAATACGTACCGGCGCGCGATGCAGGGCCGCTGAGCGCGGCCCCTTTTTCCCCGTTTCCCTGCTTACGCGCCGCGCCGCGACAGTTCCTGTTCGAGCGCCGCGACGCCGGCCGGCAGGTCGACCGGCACCTTCAGGTCGACCATCGTGCGGCCGAACGCATGCAGCGTGCGGAACAGGTTGTGTTCGCGGCACTGCTCGCCCATCTGCCCGATCCGTACGATCGGCAAGCCGAACGAGCCCGAGATCTCGACCTGGTATTGCTTCGAGATATGGCCGCAGACCATTCCCGGCGTGAGCCCTTCCGGCGTCTCGATCCCGACCACTGAATTGAGCCGGCAGTCCTTCGGCGCGTAGAGCTTGAGCCCCATCGACTCGACGCCCGCCTGCAGCGCGAGCGAGCAGCGCAGGTGGCGCGCGAAGCGGCTTTCGAGCGTTTCCGCGCAGACGAGCCGCAGCGCTTCGTGCAGCGCGAGCACGCCGGACACGGGCGCCGTGTAGTGATAGCCCGCGTTGTGCCAGAAGTTTTCTGCAAGCGCCATGTCGAGGCACCAGTGCGCATTCGGTTCGGGGCGCTGCTTCATGCGCTCCCATGCGGCGTCGGAGAACGCGATCAGCGACACGCCCGGGATCGACGACAGCCCCTTCTGGCCGCCGGTGATCACCGCGTCGATGCCCCACGCGTCCATCTCGAGCGGCATCGTCGACAGCGTGCACACCGCGTCGACCACGACCAGCGCGCCGGCCGCCTTCGCGAGCGCCGCAATGTCGCGCAGGTCGCGATTCCACACGGTGTTCGACGTCTCGCCCTGCACGATCGTGACGATCTCGGGCCGCTCGCGCGCGATGGCGTCCGCGATCTCGTCGAGGCTGGCGACCGCGCGGTCGGCCACTTCGAGCGTCGCGACGTCGGCGCCGACGCGCGTGGCCATCTCGGCCATCCGCGCGCTGAAGAAACCGTTGCGGATCGACAGCACGCGCGTGCCGCGCCACGCGAGGTTCGAGATCGCCATTTCCATCGCGGCCGAACCGGGGCCCGCGACGCCGAGCACCCACTTCGTGCGGGTCTGGAACACGTAGCGCGCCATCTCCTTCACCTGCTCGATGATCTTCGCCATCGTCGCGCCGAGGTGGTTGATCACGACCGTGTTCGCCTTCGCGACGGCGGCCGGGATCGGGACCGGGCCGGCCCCCATCATCAGCAGCGGTTCTTCGGGCAGGATCGCGTCGAGCGGCACGACGACGGGACAGGGAATCGGCGAGTAATCGATGGACATGGCTGGTAAAAGGTGAGGAAAGGAAGTGCACGAGCGCCCGCCGCGCTGCATGGCGAACTGATCGATCATTCCGCGTTCCGCCGCCTCGCGCAAGAGGCACGCGCGGCCGGACAGCGCGACGGTGGCCCGGTCGCCGGACCGGGCCAGCCGGCCGTGCGCGGGTCGCACGCCGGCCATTCGGATTGAAAATGGATTGCCGGCCAGGGTGTGAAACGGTTCCACTCGTGCGTCAAGCGCACGATTTTCTCCGTCAATAACATCGCGCTCCATCGACATCGCCGCTTCAGCACGACTTCCGTATCGATTGAAATAGACCAGAACCGTGATGAAAATCATCACCCAGAATCCGATACGCAAAACTCTCGCATGACACAAAACATCCATTATCGCGGCATGAATTGGGGCACGCTTCCTGGCAATACCTGAAAAAATTCACACAAATAGCTAACAACCCATTGAATTAAATGGACATTATTCTCACCCAACATGCTTATCCAATATCGCGCCACCTTTGAACGACAGGCATGCCAGACAGCACTGCGTTTAACGCGTTACTCCCGATTTCGATTTTCCGCAACCCGCCGCTTTTCTCAGGTTGACGGATATCGCGCTGTATTGAACAATCGTCTGCGGAATCGAAGAAAACGATTTTTCGATACGACGGAAAACTGAGGGCCGCGCGATGCGCTTTCGAGGTCGCGCGGCGTAAAGCCACAACCATAATCAATCAACCGGGCCAGAAATACGCAAGCCATGAACCAGATTCAGACCATGCGTGTATTCGTCTGCGTCGCCGAGCAACAGAGCTTCCGGCGCGCGGCGCACCATCTCGGCGTGTCCAATGCACTCGTCACGCGTTCGATCGCGATGCTCGAGGGCCACCTGAACACCCGGCTGATCCACCGCACCACGCGGAACCTGTCGCTCACCGAGGCCGGCGTGCGCTACCTCGAAGGGTGCCGGGCGCTGCTCGAGGAATTCGATCACCTCGAATCGTCCGTCGCGCATGCCGTGCGCGAACCGGCCGGCACGCTGCGCGTCGTCGCGTCGGGCCTGCTGTCGCCGCTTGCGCTGACACCGCTCGTCAGCAGCTTCCGGCGCCGCTACCCCGAGTTGCGCGTGCAGCTGACCGTCGCCGAGGGGCCGCTCGACGTGCTCGATTCCGGGTACGACGTCGGCATCGTCACGGGCAACCGGTTCGACGGCAACCCGACGCTGATCGGCCACGCCCTGTCACCGAATCCGTTCGTTGCGGTAGCTGCGCCGGCCTATCTCGAGCGACGCGGCGAGCCGCGCCTGCCCGACGACCTGCCGGGCCACGACTGGGTCACGCTCGCACCGCACCAGCATGCACCCGCGTGGCAACTGGTCGGCCACGACGGCGTCGCGCATTCCGTCACGGTGCGTCCGACCTGCACGGTCAACCAGCTCGCGCTCGTCCACGCGGCCGCCGTGGCCGGTGCGGGCATCGCGGTGCTGCCCGAGCCGTGCGTCGCCAGCGCGCTCGCCAGCGGCGCGCTCGTGCGGCTCATGGCCGGCTACCGGATCGACGATCCCGACACGCAGTTGTCGCTCGTCTATCCGAACCGCCAGTACGTGCCGGCCCGCACGCGCAGCTTCGTCGAGCACGCGCTCGATCACTTCAGCGCGCAGCCGGCCCGCGAACGCACCGATTACGGTTTCCTGCGGCCGTCGCGCGGGCCCGACCGCTCCGACATCGTCACGGGGCTGCAGTAAACTGCGCGCGTCAGCCTTCGGAGGTGCAGCGTGCGCGTGATCCTGTTCAGCAGCCGGCAGTACGACGACGATTCGTTTGCTGCCGCCAACCGGCGGTTCGGCTATCGGCTGCACTTCCAGCCGTCGCACCTCGACGCGGAAACCGCGATCCTCGCGCATGGCTATGACGTCGTCTGCCCGTTCGTCAACGACACCGTCGACGCGGCCGTCCTCGAACGGCTGGCGGACGGCGGCACGCGCCTGATCGCGCTGCGCTCGGCGGGCTTCAACCACGTCGACCTGGCCGCCGCCGAGCGGCTCGGCATCACGGTCGTGCGCGTGCCCGCCTATTCACCGCACGCGGTTGCCGAACACGCGGTCGCGCTGATCCTCGCCCTCAACCGCCGCCTGCCGCGCGCCGTCGCGCGCACCCGCGAGGGCGACTTCTCGCTGAACGGCCTGCTCGGCTTCGACCTGCACGGCAAGACCGTCGGCGTGATCGGCACCGGCATCATCGGCAGCGTGTTCGCGAAGATCATGATGGGCTTCGGGATGCATGTGCTCGCGCACTCGGTGCCGCCGTACAACGACGAGCTGATCGCGTTCGGCGCGCGCTATGTCGCGCTCGACGAATTGCTGCACCACGCCGACATCGTCAGCCTGCACTGCCCGCTGCTGCCGGCGACGCACCATCTGATCAACGAACGGACGCTCGCGCGAATGAAGCACGGCGCGATGCTGATCAACACCGGGCGCGGCGGCCTCGTCGATGCGCAGGCGCTGGTCGACGCGCTCAAGAGCGGCCAGCTCGGCCATCTCGGGCTCGACGTGTACGAAGAGGAAAGCGGGCTCTTCTTCGAGGATCACTCCGACCTGCCGCTGCAGGACGACGTGCTCGCGCGGCTGCTGACGTTCCCGAACGTGATCGTCACGTCGCACCAGGCATTCTTCACGCGCGAGGCGCTCGCCGAGATCGCGCACACCACGCTGTTGAACATCGAGGCGTGGCACGCCGGCGCGCCGCAGAACGTCGTGACCGCGAATCGCTGAGAAATCGACGAAACCGGCTCATTTCATGGCTGCAAGCGATACCGCAATCGTTTGCTTTTGGTCGCCGCTGAAAACACGACCTTTTGCATCAACAATTTCGTGCTTTGTTTCAAATGATGTAACGCGGCGCGTGTGCCGTCTGCTATCGTTGCGCCGACGTTATCCCGCCCCCTCCCGTCCATGCGTTTCGACGATTCCGACATCGCCGCCGTCTACCGCGCCATTTTCGAACGGCGCGACATGCGCCACTTCACGCCGGCGCCCGTCGATCCCGCCGTGCTCGCGCGCCTGCTGCGCGCGGCGCATCATGCACCGAGCGTCGGCTTCATGCAGCCGTGGCGCTTCATCCGCGTCACCGATCCGGCGCTGCGCACTGCGATCCATGCGCTGGTCGAGGCCGAGCGCCGTGCGACCGCCGACGCGCTCGGCGAGCGCCAGGACGAATTCATGCGGCTGAAGGTCGAAGGCGTGCGCGAATGCGGCGAGCTGCTGGTCGTCGCGCTCGCCGACGGCCGCGAGCGCCACGTGTTCGGCCGTCGCACGCTGCCGGAGATGGATCTCGCGTCCGCGGCCTGCGCGATCCAGAACATGTGGCTCGCGGCCCGCGCCGAAGGGCTCGGGATGGGCTGGGTATCGCTGTTCGACGTCGATGCGCTGCGCGCGCTGCTGCGGATGCCCGACGGCGCGAAGCCAATCGCGGTGCTGTGTGTCGGGCACGTCGACGCGTTCTATGCGAAGCCGATGCTCGAGCAGGAACGTTGGGCCGCGCGGATGCCGATCGAAGCGTGCCTGTTCGAAAACGGCTGGGACGATCCGGCCGCGATCAATGCCGCCGGCTCGCCTTCGTCCCCCGCCGACGCGGCGGACGCGGCCACGGAAACCGGGGCCGGCTCGGCAAGCGCTTCGACCACGAGCGTTTGCGGGTCCCCCGAACGCATCGCCTGACGAGCCCCCCGCCGTCATCGTTCCGGCCCCCGCAATTTCACCGCCGCAAAGGCCGCCGAATCCCACACTGTGAGCGCCACGCGGGCAAGCCCGTCGCACGCCGGCAACAACCGTTTTGGCCCCAAGCATAGGGGTTTTCACTGAAGTAGAATCGCGGCTGTCGTTCGCCTTACCGCCCGCCCGTCCCGCGCATCCTGCGCCCGCCCGAGCGGCGGCTTTTCCCGAGCCCACCGCGATGCCCTTACCTCTTTTCGCCCTCGCCGTCGCCGCATTTGGAATCGGTACCACCGAGTTCGTGATCATGGGGCTACTGCCCAATGTCGCGCGCGATCTCGGCGTGTCGATCCCGGCCGCCGGCATGCTCGTGTCGGGCTATGCGCTCGGCGTGACGATCGGTGCGCCGATCCTCGCGATCGTCACCGCGAAGATGCCGCGCAAGCGCGCGCTGATGGGCCTCATCGGCCTGTTCATCGCGGGCAACCTGTTCTGCGCGATCGCCCCGGGCTATGCGGTGCTGATGGCCGCGCGCGTCGTCACCGCGTTCTGCCACGGCGCGTTCTTCGGAATCGGCTCGGTGGTCGCGAGCAACCTCGTCGCGCCGAACCGTCGCGCGCAGGCGATCGCACTGATGTTCACCGGGCTCACGCTCGCGAACGTGCTCGGGGTGCCGCTCGGCACCGCGCTCGGCCAGGCATACGGCTGGCGCGCGACGTTCTGGGCCGTCACCGGCATCGGCATCGCCGCGGCCGCCGCGCTCGCCGTCTGCCTGCCGAAGCATCTCGCGATGCCCGACACCAGCATCACGCGCGAATTCAGCGTGCTGAAACATCCGCAGGTGCTGATGGTGCTCGGCATCAGCGTGCTCGCCTCGGCCAGCCTGTTCAGCGTGTTCACGTACATCACGCCGATCCTCGAGGACGTGACGGGCTTCTCGCCGCGCCAGGTCACCTACGTGCTGCTGTTGTTCGGCCTCGGGCTGACGGTCGGCGGCACGCTCGGCGGCAAGCTCGCCGACTGGCGCCGGATGCCGTCGCTGATCGCGACGCTCGCGCTGATCGGCGTGGTCCTCACGCTGTTCGCGGGCACGATGCACCTGCCGTTCGCCGCGCTCGCGACGATCTTCGTGTGGGGCATCCTCGCGTTCGCGATCGTGCCGCCGCTGCAGATCCTGATCGTCGACCGCGCCAGCGACGCGCCGAACCTCGCGTCGACGCTGAACCAGGGTGCGTTCAACCTCGGCAACGCGACGGGCGCATGGCTCGGCGGGATGGCGATCGGCTCCGGCGTGTCGCTCGTGAACCTGCCGTGGGTCGGCGTCGCGATGGCCGTCGCGGCGCTCGCGCTCACGCTGTGGTCGGCGTCGCTCGAACGTCGACCGGTGGCCATGCCGACCGAGTACGTGTGACGCAACCCTGCTGAAATCGTTGCGAGCACAACTCCACTCAATGCTGATGGCCTTCATGGACCTTTCAAGGTCCGCGGTGTAGCATCCTCGCCGATGAAAGCCATTCTTAATCGCGATTTCCTCGCACTCATTCTGAGCGTCGCGGTCGTCGGTCTCGGCACCGGCGCCACGCTGCCGCTCACCGCACTCGCGCTGACCGAAGCCGGACACGGCACCAACGTCGTCGGCATGCTGACGGCCGCGCAGGCCCTCGGCGGCCTCGCGATCGTCCCGTTCGTCACCGCGCTCGCGCGGCATATCGGCTCGCGCCGCGCGATCGTCGTGTCGGTCGTGCTGCTCGCGGCGGCCACCGCGCTGATGCAGTTCACGTCGAACCTGATCCTGTGGGGCGCGCTGCGCGTGCTGTGCGGTGCCGCGCTGATGCTGCTGTTCACGATCGGCGAGGCGTGGGTCAACCAGCTCGCCGACGATTCGACGCGCGGCCGCGTCGTCGCGATCTACGCGACCAATTTCACGCTGTTCCAGATGGCGGGCCCCGTGCTCGTGAGCCAGATCGCCGGTGCGACGAGCATCCGCTTCGCGCTGTGCGGCGCGCTGTTCCTGCTCGCGCTGCCGACGCTCGCGACGATCCGGCGCGCGCCGCTCGCCGGCGACGACGCGCATCACGAAGCACACGGCCGCTGGCTCGACATCCTGCCGCGCATGCCCGCGCTGATCATCGGCACCGGCTTCTTCGCGCTGTTCGATACGCTCGCGCTGTCGCTGCTGCCCCTCTACGCGATGGATCACGGCGTCGCGAGCGCCACCGCCGTGCTGCTCGCGTCGATCATGCTGTTCGGCGATACCGCGATGCAGTTCCCGATCGGCTGGCTCGCGGACAAGCTCGGCCGCGAACGCGTGCACCTCGGCGCAGGCTGGATCGTGCTCGCCGGCCTGCCGCTGCTGCCGTTCGTGATCGCCAATCCGTGGCTGTGCTGGCCGTTGCTGTTCGTGCTCGGCGCGGCGGCCGGCAGCATCTACACGCTGTCGCTCGTCGCGTGCGGTGAACGCTTCCGCGGTGCGGCGCTCGTCACCGCGAGCTCGCTCGTGTCGGCGTCGTGGAGCGCCGCGAGCTTCGGCGGCCCGCTGGTCGCCGGCGCGTTGATGGAACAACTGGGCAGCCACGCGCTGGTCGGCGTGCTGGTCGTCTGTGTCGCGGCGTTCGTCGCGGCCGCGCTGTGGGAGCGCCGCGTCGCGCCGCAACGCGCGGTCTGACACCGGGGCGCGAGCATACCGCCGCGCGCCGCCCAAACGACGACGGCACGAACACACGCCGCCCGTCCACCGATACACCGGTCACATTGCGAAAACGACGACGGCCCGCGCAATGCGGGCCGTCATGCTCACGTGTGCGCCACGTTGCGCGTTACGCCTTCAACGCCGGCAGGATCTTGCCGACGCACGCGCCGAAGCCGACCCGGTAACCGTCGCCCTGGCACCATCCGGCGAGCGTGAGCTCGTCGCCGTCCTCGATGAACGCGCGGCTGCCGCCACCGTTCAGCGCGACCGGCTCCTTGCCGTTCCACGTCAGTTCGAGCAGGCTGCCGAACGAATCCTTCGTCGGCCCGCTGATCGTGCCCGAACCCATCAGGTCGCCCACGCGCGTGTTGCAGCCAGCAACCGTGTGATGCGCGAGTTGCTGCGCCATCGTCCAGTACATGTGCTTGAAGTTCGTGCGGCTGATCGACGTGGCTTCGGCCGCCCCTTCCGCGCGCAGCGTCACTTCGAGCGCGATGTCGAACGCATGCTTGCCCGCATGCCGCAGATACGCGAGCGGCTGCGGCGACTGCTCCGGCTGCGCGACGCGGAACGGTTCGAGCGCGTCGAGCGTGACGATCCACGGCGAGATCGTCGTCGCGAAGCCCTTCGAATTGAACGGCCCGAGCGGCACGTATTCCCACTGCTGGATGTCGCGCGCGCTCCAGTCGTTCAGCAGCACCATGCCGAAAATATGCGCTTCCGCGTCCTCGCACGCGATCGGCTCGCCGAGCGCATTGCCCTTCCCGACGATGAAACCCGTCTCCAGTTCGATGTCGAGCTTGCGGCAGGCACCGAACACCGGGCGCTCCTGGTCGGGCAGCTTCAGTTGCCCGCTCGGGCGCCGCACCGGCGTGCCGCTCACGACCACCGACGACGCGCGGCCGTTGTAGCCGATCGGCATCTCCGACCAGTTCGGCAGCAGCGCATTCTTCGGATCACGGAACATCGAGCCGACGTTGGTCGCGTGCTCCTTCGACGAATAGAAATCGGTATAGCCGGGAATCTCGACCGGCAGATGCAGCGTCGCGTCGCGCTGCGCGACGAGCACCTGTGCGCGCAGCGCCGTATCGTCACGCAGCCGCACGTTGTCGCGCGAGAACAGATCGGACAGCTGCACGCGCACGCTGCGCCATGCGTCGCGGCCGAGCGCGATGAATGCATTGAGCGTCGGCGCGGCGAACACGTCGGCGCCGGCCGGCAGCGTCACGAGGCCCGCACGCGCGAGCGCAGCGAGATCGACGATCTGGTCGCCGAGCGCCACGCCCGCACGGCGCGACGCTTGCTTCGCATCGCTGAAGATCCCGAACGGCAGGTTCTGGATCGGGAAATCGCAGGCGGGATCGTTCGCCGTCTCGACCCAGCTCTTGCGGGCCGGGTCGAGCGTCGCGCGCCAGTCTTGGGTATCGCTCATCGTTGCTCCGGATTGAAATGTTTCTTGATGCCTTGCCAGCATTCGAAGTAGTCGGCCTGCAGCTGCGCGGTGTCGAGCGCGTAGCGCGTCGGCCGGATCAGCGTGCGGGTTTCGAACATGAACGCCATCGTCGCGTCGACCTTGTGCGGCTTCGTCGTGTCGCTCGCTGACGCCTTCTCGAACGTGTCCGCGTCGGGCCCGTGGCCCGACATGCAGTTGTGCAGGCTCGCGCCGCCCGGCACGAAGCCTTCGGCCTTCGCGTCGTACGCGCCGTGCACGAGCCCCATGAATTCGCTCGCGACGTTGCGGTGGAACCAGGGCGGGCGGAACGTATCCTCGGCCGCGAGCCAGCGCGGCGGGAAGATCACGAAGTCAATCGTGTCGACGCCCGGCGTGTCGCTCTGCGACTGCAGCACCAGGAAGATCGACGGATCGGGATGATCGTAGCTGATCGAGCCGATCGTATTGAACAGGCGCAGGTCGTATTTGTACGGCGCGTAGTTGCCGTGCCACGCGACGACGTCGAGCGGCGAATGGCCGATGTCCGCGCGCCACAGCCGGCCGTTCAGCTTCGCGATCAGTTCGAATGCGCCTTCGCGGTCTTCGTACGCGGCTTGCGGCGTCAGGAAGTCGCGCGGATTCGCGAGACCGTTCGAGCCGATCGGGCCGAGATCCGGCAGGCGCAGTTGCGCGCCGAAGTTCTCGCAGATATAGCCGCGCGCGTCGCCGTCCGGCAGCATGACGGCAAAACGCACGCCGCGCGGGATCACCGCGATCTCGAACGGCTCGACGTCGACCCGGCCGAATTCGGTCGCGATGAACAGCCGCCCCTGCTGCGGCACGATCAGCAGTTCGCCGTCCGCGCTGTAGAAGAAGCGGTCCTGCATCGAGCGGTTCGCCGCATACAGGTGGATCGCGCAGCCGTTCATCGCGGCGGCCGAACCATTGCCGGCCATCGTCACGAGCCCGTCGACGAAATCGGTCGGCTCGACCGGCATCGGCAGCGGATCCCAGCGCAGCTGGTTCGGCGGTGTCGGCGGCACGTCGGCCGAATCAGCGAATTCCGACACGAGCCGCTGCGGGCCCGCATACGGCTCGAACGGCCGGTGCACGGCCGCCGGGCGGATACGGTACAGCCACGAGCGGCGGTTGTGGCCGCGCGGCGCGGTGAACGCCGTGCCCGACAGCTGCTCCGCGTACAGCCCGTACGGCGCGCGCTGCGGCGAGTTGCGGCCGTGCGGCAGCGCACCGGGCAATGCCTCGGTCGCGAATTCGTTCGCGAAACCGCTCTGGTAGCCGGCGGTTGCCGGCTTCGACAGGTCAAGCGTCATCGTTTCCTTTCTCCCTCAATTCATCGCGGCGTTCGGCGCCTGCGCGCCGCTTCGCCGCGTTACGCCGGCAAGCCCGAGGACGAACAGCGCCGAGCACAGCACGGGCACCGCGGCCGCGTGGAACAGCGCACCGTTCGACCAGTTGAGCGCAATCAGTTGTCCGCCGACGAGCGGCCCGAGCACCGAGCCGATCCGGCCGATGCCGAGGCTCCAGCCGATGCCCGTCGAGCGCAGCGACGTCGGGTAATACTGGCCCGCGAGCGCATTCACGGCCGGCTGCCCGCCGACCACGCAGAACCCGCCCGCGAACACCACCACCAGCAGCCACGGCAGCGCATGCGCGACCGAGCCGATCAGCCCCACCGATACGGCCGCGCACGCGAAGCAGGCGAACAGCACGCGCACGAAGCCGTAGCGTTCGATGAACCAGCCGAGCGACAGCGTGCCGATCACGCCGCCCGTCTGCAGCACCGTGCCGACGATCACCGCCGTGCCCGGCGAATAGCCCGCGTCGCGCATCACGGTCGGCAACCAGTTCGACAGGAAGTACAAATCGATCAGGTTCATGAAGCTGATCGCCCACAGCAGCAGCGTGACCGGCAGGCGGCCGTGGCTGAACAGCTCGGCGACCGGCGCGCCGGTCGCGGCGCGCTCGCGCACGACGATCCGCGTGTTCGCATCGATGCCGGCCTGCGGCGCGAAATGCGCGAGCCACGCGCGTGCCTGCGCGACGCGCCCTTTCAGCACCAGGAACTGCAGCGACTCGGGCAGCCGCGCGACCATCGCGATCGTCAGCACGAGCGGCACCGCGCCGCCGACGAAGAACACCGACCGCCAGCCGAGCGCCGGAATCAGCGCGGCGCTGATGAAGCCGCCGATCGCCGCGCCAAGCGTGAAGCCGCACGACACGATCATCATCCGCTTCACGCGATGCGCGGCCGGGCTGAACTCGCCGACCAGCGCCATCGCGTTCGGCATGATGCAGCCGAGGCCGAGGCCCGTGACGAAGCGCAGCGCCATCAGCACGGGGATCGAACCCGCGAACGGCGTCGCGAGCATCGTCACCGCGAAGAACAGCGTCGAGCCGATCAGCACCGGGCGCCGCCCGATCCGGTCGGCCAGCACCGACAGCCCGAGCGCGCCGAGCAGCATCCCGAACAGGCTCGCGCTGAACACGGGCCCCAGCGCCTGCTTCGGCACGCCCCATTCGGCGATCACGCTCGGTGCGACGTAGCCCATCGCCTGCGCATCGAATCCGTCGATCACGAGGCACAGCCCGCACAACACGAGCAGCATCCAGTGGAAGCCCGGGCGATGGGTCTCGTCGATCACGCGCTCGACTTCGAGCACGCGCGCGTCGGCCGGCGCCGCGCTCATTGCGTCACCTCGGCGGCCGGATGCACGGGCGGCGTCACGCCCTGACGCGCGAGCGCCATCGCTTCGCGCAGCACGTCGGCGTCGCCGATCTGGTTCGCGAGCAGCAGGATCAGCTTCGCGTTGACGAGCTGGCTGTCGGCGTCGGACAGGTCGCGATGCATGTCGATCAGCGCTTCGTAGAACGCGTCCGGATCGGCCAGGCGCGGGCGGGTGTCGAGTGGGGGCATGACGGAGTCTCCGGTGTCTTTATCGTTTTCAGCGTGCGCAGGTCGCGCGCGCCAGTGCGTCGGCCAGCGCCTGACGGTCGAGCGTGCGCGTGCGCGCGCACACGTGCTGGTCGGGACGCAGCAGGTAGAACGTGCCGGGCTTCGCGTCGTAGCGTTGCGCGGCGAAGCCGTCGACGTCCTCCACGACGACGACACCCGCGACCGCTTGCGCGTGCCCGGCCGGCACGACGAGCACGGGCCGCACCGGCAGCGCGAGGCCATCGAGCGCCTGCGCGAGCGCGGCCGCATCGCCCGGCAACCCGAACAGCACGCCGGTGAAGCCGCTGCCCAGATGCTGCAGAAGCCGGCCCGACGCGCCCCGCGGACGGACCGGCGCATCGGCCGCAGCAGCGCCCGGCCGCATCGCGCCCGCGAAGGCGTCGCCGTCGCGGTCGGGTGTGTTCAGCGGCGAATCGGCGAGCACCGCCGGCACCGACAGGCGGCCGCTGTTCACAAGCTTGCGCGCGAATTCGCAGTCGCGCGCAAGCTTCAGCGTCGCATCGCGGAACACGCGCGACACCGGGCTTTTCGGCGTGATGAAGTCGGTCGAGCGCGTCGAGTTGCGGATGTTCTCGTCGGCCGCGAACTCGCGCTCGCTCGCATACGTGTCGAGCAGGCTGTCGGCCGAGCGGCCGTCGAGCACGAGCTTCAGTTTCCACGCGAGGTTGTCGGCATCCTGCACGCCGCTGTTCGCGCCGCGCGCGCCGAACGGCGACACGCCGTGCGCGGAATCGCCCGCGAACAGCACGCGGCCGTGCCGGAACGTGTCCATCCGCTGGCAGCGGAACGTATAGACGCTCACCCATTCGAGCTCGAACTCGACGTCCGGCCCGAGCAGCGCACGCACGCGCGGGATCACGCGCTCCGGCTGCTTCTCGGCGACGGGGTCGGCATCCCAGCCGAGCTGGAAGTCGATGCGCCATACGTTGTCGGGCTGGCGATGCAGCAGCACCGACTGATTCGGGTGAAACGGCGGGTCGAACCAGAACCAGCGCTCGGTCGGAAACTCCGCCTTCATCTTCACGTCGGCGATCAGGAAACGGTCCTTGAACGTGCGGCCGTGGCTTTCGAGGCCCATCATCGTGCGCATCGGGCTGCGCGAGCCGTCGGCCGCGATCACGTACTGCGCGCGCAGCGTCGCGACGCCCTCCGGCGTTTCGATCGTCAGCACCGCGTGTTCGGCCGACTGGTCGACGCCCGTGACCTTGTGCTTCCAGCGGATGTCGATGTTCGGCAGCTCGAACGCGCGGTCGGCCAGGTAGCCTTCGACGTAGTACTGCTGCAGGTTGATGAACGCGGGGCGCGCATGCCCTTCCTCGGGCAGCAGGTCGAACGCGTACAACTGCTCGTCCTGCAGGAACACCTTGCCGACGTGCCAGCTCACGCCCTTGTCGACGAAGCGCTCGCCGCAGCCGAGCCGGTCGAAGATCTCGAGCGTGCGCTTCGCGAAGCAGATTGCGCGCGAGCCGGTCGACAGCGTGTCGTCGTCGTCGAGCAGCACGACGCTCACGCCCTGCTGCGCGAGGTCGATCGCGGCCGCGAGGCCCACCGGGCCCGCGCCGACGACGATCACCGGGTGAACGGTCGTGTCCTGCGCACGCGGGCGGTAGTCGAACTTCAGCGTCTGGTAATCGATGCTCATGGTCGCCATCCGCTCCTCACCCCTGCCGGGCGCGGGCCGGCACGCCCGTCATCCCGCCCGTCGCCTGCCGGCGCGCCGCGCCGCTCTCCCGCGTGCCATTCCTGTCAACCGCCACGTCTCGCTCCTTGCTTCCTGTTGATTCGTGAACGGCGCCGTCTCGCGGCGCCCGCATGCCGCATTTCTTGATCGGCGACAAATCCTGGATTTACGAATAGTAAAACCAATTACGAATAGTGAAATCAACGTAAACCCTAGCCGAAGCGTCGACGACGGGATAACCATATGAACGAAACGCCGAGCCGAGCTTGGCCGGCGCTGCTAATATCAAGCTACGAGGCGGCCCGTTCGGCCGCCGTTTTTCCTTCTTACGCCGATGATTCCGCCCACCATTCCCGAGCTGGTCGCCCGTGCCGGGCAACTGCCGTATCTGCGGGATCACCTCGCGCTCGCCGATGGCGGCACCGCAAGCGCGAACCTGCCCGAGCGCACGCTCGGCAGCGCCTACGAACCGATCTACGACGTGACGATGCCGGGCGCACCGCAATCGACGTCGTTCGCCGACGCGATCGAGCGCTACGGCGACGAGCTCGGCTTCCAGGCCGTCACGGTCGTCACGGGCGCGCCGCACGATCCGGTCGACTCGGCCGTCGACGACCAGACGCTCGTCGCGATCGACCGCCTGTCGCGCGCGCTGCATGCCATCAATTTCTTTGGCGCGCAGCGCCATGGGCTGCTGTTCCTGCGCGTGCACGAACGGCTGCTGAAGAGCGTGAAGTACGACCACGGCAAGCACTTCTCGTCGGTGCTGCAGCGCTTCGGGCTGCCGGCCGAGCGGATCGTGATCGAGCTGCCGGCGGTCGCGGTCGCGCACAAGACCTTCCTCGGCTACCTGACGCGCAGCTATCAGCATCACGGCTTCAAGGTCGCCGACAAGCTGCCGGACCCGGGCCGCATCCTCGCGGTCGAATCGGAGATGGCGCGCCCGGACTACATCAAGATGGATGCGGGCATCGCATTGCGCGACGGAATGGTCAAGGCGCTCGTCGCCTATGCGCAGCGCGTGCGGATTCCGCTGATCTTCGACGGCGTCGTCGACGAAACGCAGTGCGAGCTGCTGCGCCAGTACGACGTCCGGTTCATGCAGGGGCCCGTGTTTGCGAAGGTCGTGACGGCCTGAGCCTCGGCGGATGAGGGGGTTCGCACACGCGGGGCGTCGCGTGCCGACAGAGGAATGCAGGTGATGTAACGTGGGGATCGGGCCGCCTGGCTCGCCCCGTCGTCCGAGGTCCGGCCGGCGGTTGCCGGCCTCGTGGAAAGACCGGCTTAGCGGGAACGCGCGCGCCTCGTTGCCGGCACGGTCGATGTCGGCGGTAACCTACCGCTTACGCCCTTCCACCGTCATCGTACTTGGGCAGATCGTCGTCGATCTCGATGCCCGGGAAGCGATCCCCATACCAGACATGCCAGGCCGGACGTAGCCGCGACGGCTCGTCGAGCGTCGCGTAATTGATCTCGACCGTCCTGGGTGCATCACTGAGCCGGTATTCGAGCTGCGCGCCGCAACGGCCGCAGAAGCGCCGCTCGCCCCACGCGCTCGACGCATACACCGTCGGCTCGCCTTGCAGGTATTCGAACGCGTCGATTGGCACCGATGCCGACGCGACGACCGCCGCGCCGGTCGTGCGCTGACAGAGCCGGCAGTGGCAAAAGCCGGCGTCGGCCGGAACACGGGTGATCCGGTACCGGATCGCGCCACATGCGCATCCGCCTTCCATCGATTCTGCGTGAGACATGGCAAGCCTCTTCGTCGGTGAGCTGGCGAACGATCATGCGCGCGGTTCGTTCGTGGCACAACCGGCGGCGGTGTCGTGCCCGGGCGCTGCCGACCGTACCGGCGACGGCACCCCACCGCGCGCGCCCGTCGCTCAGGCCGTCTGCCCTAGCCGCTGCGCGAGCGCCTTCAGCTTCGGCCCGACCTGCGTACGGAACACGTCCTCGTCCATCGACGATGCAGGGCCGCTGCAGCTCAGGATCAGCCAGCGCCCCTCGCGCGGCTCGCGAAACGGGACGGCCGCCGCGTTGACGTCCATGTGCCACGCCCGGAACGAATAGCAGCAGCCACCCGCCGAAAACTCGGCCACCGCCTGCTGCGCGGCGGCGACGAGCGCATCGGCGTCGGCCGCGCCGCCGGCCGCACGATGCAGCTCCGCATAAAGCGCGCGGCGCACGTCTTCCGGCTGCACGGCCAGGTACGCGCGCCCCATCGAGCTCGTCAGCATCGACAGCCGCGAGCCGGGCGCGAGCCCGAGCGTCAGCGCGGTCTCGCTGCGGATCGTCTCCAGGTAGATCATGTCGAGCCCGTCGCGGCAGCCGAGCGACACGGCCGCACCGATGTCACGCGCGAGCGCCTGCATGTGCGGCCGCGCGAGGTCGATCGTGCCCGAGCCCGACAGCAGTGCGTAGCCGAGCGACAGCACGCCGGCGTCGAGCGCATACTTTCCGAGCGTCTCGTCGTAACGCAGGTAGCCGAGCACGGTCAGCGTGTAGGCGAGCCGGTTCACCGTCGCCTTCGGCAGCCCCGTGCGCTCCGCGAAGTCGCGGTTGCCGAGCATCGTCTCCCCGGGCCGGAATGCGCGCAGCAGGTCGAGACCGCGCGCGAGCGCGACGACGAACTTGCGTTCGTCGATCGTGGTTTCGTCGATGGTTGAAAGTGTCATCTGGTGCTACACTGGGTTCGATTTGCAAAACATTGTTCCGCACAGCGGAACTTCAGTCAAGCAAACTCTCAGGTAACAAACCCGGCTGAATCAGGGACCGACCGTAAAGCATGGGGTCCGGGGGAAGCGCTGAAGTGCCAACTCGGGTCGACCGCAAAGCATGGGACCCGAGTAAGCGCTGATGTGCCAACTCGGGTCGATCGCAAAGCATGGGACCCGAGTAAGCGCTGATGTGCCAACTCGAGTCGACCGCGAAGCATGGGACCCGAGTAAGCGCTGATGTGCCAACTCGGGTCGACCGCGAAGCATGGGACCCGAGTAAGCGCTAAAGCGCTAACTCGGGTCGACCGCAAAGCATGGGACCCGAGTAAGCGCTAAAGCGCTAACTCGGGTCGACAGGAGATGAGACGATGAGTGCTGCAACTTTTCATTGGGACGATCCGCTGCTGCTCGACCAGCAACTGACCGAAGAAGAGCGGATGGTGCGTGATGCCGCGCAAGCGTACGCGCAGGACAAGCTCGCACCGCGCGTCACCGAAGCATTCCGCCACGAACGCACCGACGCCGAAATCTTCCGCGAGATGGGCGAAGTCGGCCTGCTCGGCCCGACGATTCCCGAGGAATACGGCGGCCCCGGCCTCAACTACGTGAGCTACGGCCTGATCGCCCGCGAAGTCGAGCGCGTCGATTCGGGCTACCGGTCGATGATGTCCGTGCAGTCGTCGCTCGTGATGGTCCCGATCTACGAATTCGGCTCCGACGCGCAGAAGCAGAAGTACCTGCCGAAACTCGCCACCGGCGAATGGATCGGCTGCTTCGGGCTGACCGAGCCGAACCACGGCTCCGATCCGGGCAGCATGGTCACCCGCGCGAAAAAGGTGCCCGGCGGCTACTCGCTGTCCGGCGCGAAGATGTGGATCACGAACTCGCCGATCGCCGACGTGTTCGTCGTGTGGGCGAAGCTCGAAGAGAACGGCAAGGACGCGATCCGCGGCTTCATCCTCGAGAAAGGCTGGAAAGGCCTGTCGGCGCCCGCGATCCACGGCAAGGTCGGGCTGCGCGCGTCGATCACCGGCGAGATCGTCCTCGACGAGGTGTTCGTGCCGGAAGAGAACCTGATGCCGAACGTGAGCGGCCTGCGCGGCCCGTTCACGTGCCTGAACTCGGCGCGCTACGGGATCGCATGGGGCGCGCTCGGCGCGGCCGAGTCCTGCTGGCACACCGCGCGCCAGTACGTGCTCGACCGCCAGCAGTTCGGCCGGCCGCTCGCCGCGAACCAGCTGATCCAGAAGAAGCTCGCCGACATGCAGACCGAAATCACCCTCGGCCTGCAAGGCGTGCTGCGCCTCGGCCGGATGAAGGACGAAGGCACGGCGGCCGTCGAGATCACGTCGATCATGAAGCGCAACTCGTGCGGCAAGGCGCTCGACATCGCACGACTCGCGCGCGACATGCTCGGCGGCAACGGTATCTCCGACGAATTCGGCGTCGCGCGCCACCTCGTGAACCTCGAAGTGGTCAACACGTACGAAGGCACGCACGACATCCACGCACTGATCCTCGGCCGCGCGCAGACGGGCATCCAGGCATTCTTCTGATCGTCCGGATGCAGCAAGCGCGGCAAGCACGCCGCGCCGTGCTCGCGCAAAAGACACGGCCCGCCCGGCAGTCATGCCGGGCGGGCCGTTTTTCATCGGATCCGCGCACCGGGCCGCCGGCCCGGTATCACGTTCCTCTGCAGCCGATGCTTACTTGTTCGGCTGCGGCGTGAGGCGCAGATACGGACGCACCGCGTTGAAGCCCTTCGGGAAGCGTTTCTTCAGCTCTTCCGGATCCTGCAGCGACGGGACGATCACGACGTCGTCGCCATCCTTCCAGTTGCCGGGCGTCGCGACCTTGTAGTTGTCGGTCAGCTGCAGCGAGTCGATCACGCGCAGCACTTCGTCGAAGTTGCGCCCCGTGCTGGCCGGATACGTGATGGTGAGCCGCACCTTCTTGTTCGGGTCGATCACGAACAGCGAACGCACCGTCAGCGTTTCGTTCGCGTTCGGGTGGATCATGTCGTACAGCTGCGAAACCTTGCGGTCCGCATCGGCGATGATCGGGAAGCCGACGACCGTCGACTGCGTGTCGTTGATGTCGTTGATCCAGCCCTTGTGCGACTCGACACCGTCGACCGACAGCGCGATCACTTTTACATTGCGTTTCTCGAATTCGCCCTTCAGCTTCGAGGTCAGCCCGAGTTCGGTCGTGCACACCGGCGTGTAGTCGGCCGGATGGGAGAACAGGACGCCCCAGCTGTTGCCGAGCCATTCGTGAAACTTGATCGGGCCCAGGCTCGATTCCTGCTCGAAATCCGGTGCGATGTCGCCAAGACGCAGACTCATGATGTTCCCTCCTCGAACGATGCTGGTTGAAACCGCGCCCGGATCGGCGCGGGAAAGTCTGTCAGCTTACGGGAAGCAATGGGGCATGCGAACGATTATTCCGTTTGATATTCATACTTTTTTGTCATTTTTGCCTGGTGTCGGGGCGGGACAACCGGCCGAAAGGGAAACTTTTCAACCCTTTTGTCGCTCTGTTCATGATTGCGAGTCGTTTACCATGCAGTCTTGCACCGCCACCGTGTGTCTTCCCGGCTCGCCAGCAGGCAGGCGTTTCGCTAGGATATGAACCTGCAGCATGACAGCACGAAGGGAGTTGCAATGTCGGAAATCAACAAGGAGAAACTGATGTCGGATATCAAAACCGTTCTCTCGGACGCCGAAGACCTGCTCAAGCAAGCTGCGAGCAGCACGGGCGACCGTGCGGCCGAGCTGCGCGAGAAAGCCATGTCGCGCCTCAAGCAGGCCAAGGAAAAGGCGGCCGACGTCCAGGTCGTGGTGGTCGAGAAAGGCAAGAAGGCCGCACGCGCGACCGACGACTACGTGCACGAGCATCCGTGGACGTCGATCGGCGTTGCCGCCGGCGTGGGCGTGCTGATCGGCCTGCTGATCAACCGCAAGTAACGCGCTCTGCGCCGTTTCGTCCCGCTGGCCGCGTCGCGCGGCCAACGGGCGTCGAAGCCAGCCGGCAGTTTCCGCCGGCCGGCTTTGTCCTAGCTGCACACTGCACGCGCACGCACCTCACCCATGACGACAGACACCACCTCGCAGCCGTCCGGCCAAGGACCGCTGCGCCGCCTCGTCGGCTCCGCGATCGGCCTTCTGCAAACGCGCCTCGAACTGGTGGGCATCGAGCTTGCCGAGGAGAAGGAGCGCCTGATGGGCGTGCTGTTCCTCGGGCTCGCCGCGATGATGCTCGCCACGATGGCGCTCATCAGCCTGACCGTGCTCATCGCGATCGCGTTCTGGGATACCTACCGCTGGCAGTCGCTCGCGGCGATCACCGCGCTGTATGCCGCGGGCGGGATCGCCTGCGCACTGAAGGCCCGCTCGGGCCTGCGCGACGCGCCGACCGTATTCGAGGCGACGCTCGCCGAACTCGAGAAAGACCGCGAACTGTTCCGCGGCAAGCCGTGAACGCAGTCGCGCTCACCCCTCCCACCTACTTCGCCGACGCGCCATGAGCCAGAACGTCACGGGCAATTCACCCCGCTCCCATTCGTCGCGATCGACCTGGAGCGCGTCGCAGCATCGCGCGCTCCGCAAGGAACTGCTGATCCTGCGATCCGAAGTCGAGCGGCTCGAACTCGCGGAAGCCGCCGGCGACATGCGCCGCGCGGTGACGCGCTTCAGCTGGCTCAAGGTGTTCATCCCCGGCCTGTCCAGCAGCAAGTTCAGCCAGTCCGCCAAGAACCTGAACGCGAACCTCGGACAGCTCGTCAACCAGTATCCGATGCTGAGTTCGCTCGCATCGCTCGTGCTCGCCAAACCCGTTCGCTCGCTGCTGCGCGCGAGCGCGGGCCCCGCGCTGAAGTGGGGCACCCTCGGTTTCGCGGCATGGGAGGTCTACCGGATCTGGAAGCAGTCCCGCGACGAGCGTGGACTCGACACGCACGACGACTGACCGTCGTCGGCATCCCGCGCGCACGGCCAAGCGCCGTGGCGCGCCTTCCCGCCGCATTCAACGCACGCCCCAGCACGCCGCGACCGGTCCGTCGGCGCCGTCACTTCGCACATTGCCTTTCGTCCCGTCCGAACGCAGCGTGAATGCGCCGCACGCATCGTCGTGCATCGGGCCCGTGTCGAGCGGGATGGCCTCCAGGTCATAACCCACCGGCGAATCGTCGCGATCCGGCCGCCTGAGCGCCAGTCGATAGACCGCGCGCCCGTCCGGCGGCGCTTGTGTGAGCGCCATCGGCAATGCCGAAGGCGGCACACCATCCAGTGTTTCAAGATATTGGGCCGCACGGTACAACGCGGCGACCGCCGACGCGCGATGAACGCGCACGACATGCTCGCGATACGACGGGATGCCCCATCCTGCCAGCACCGCAACGATCGCGAGCACGATCATCAGTTCGATCAACGTGAATCCCGCCGAGCGGTACACGCACGCGCGACCGTTCATCGGAGCACCGTCGCGATGCGACGCCAGTGCAGGGCGACGATGTGCCCATCACGGATCGCGACCTGGTGCTGCAGCCAGACTGCGCTCGATGCATGTGCACCGACGCCACGCGCGGTGACGACGTATGCGCGGCCGCCGGCCGGCCCTGCCCCGCGCCACGCTTCGATCAGGCATCGCGGCGGTTGAACGGCCATCGGCCATCCGGCGAACGGCGCGAACGCTTCAGCGGCCGCCAGCGCCGGCATGCGCCGCCACGCGTCGGGCTCCGCGTGCGACTCGCCTTCACTCACGTACGGCGCCGCGCCCCGGCGCAATCGCGCGGTGCACGCTGCCAGCGCGGCGTCGGCCGCGTGGAATGCGATCAGCCGATCGGATAATGCGCGCGTGCGGCGCGACTCCGTCAGTGCGGCTTCGAACCACGTGCCGGTCAGCGCCGCCACCGCTGCGCCAATCGCGATCACCGCGGGCAATGCGAGGCCCGCGTCGCGACGCCAATCGCGGCTGGCTGACCGCAAGCGCATGTGCAGCGCTTGCCGGCTCGCTGTTTGGACTTTCGCATCTGCAGCCTGCCGCGGACCGTCACGGCGTGTTTCGATTCGCTCATGCATGTTGCGTGTCGCAACGCACCGCGACCTCTTGCGCGCATACTGCCTCGCTCCGTTCATCGCGGCACCTCGCGTTCATCCGTGGCATCACGCGACGTATCGTCGAATGTGCGCGCGGCATTGCGCAACGCGACGATGCGATCGAGCGTCAGACGCACGCGGCCGTCTTGCGCAACGACAATGCGGCCGTCGCAGTCGACGTGCCGCACCGGCTCGCCCGTCGGTTCGCCGCGCGCCCGCACGCAGACATGCACGGCCACGACATCGCGCCAGTCGTCGCCGCGCAATGCATCGGCCTCGACGAACTGAGTGCCGCCGCGGCGAAGATAGCGCACCCGCAACTGATCGATTCCCGACACGATCGGCTGCGGCGTGCCCGGACGGCCGCTTCCTTCGCAATACAGTTCAGGTTCGCCCGTCGACGGACTGGTGTGCACATCGAAGCGGTTCTCCACCGGCGCACGTTCGCCGGACACGCCGACACCCTGCCCGAGGCAATCCGACACCTGGCCGCTAACGGTGAGCCACGTCGACACGGCATCGCCGACATACCGGATCAGCAAAGCGTCCGACGCACCGCGCACCGGCTCGCACCGTACCTGCGCGCCCTCTCCCCTCACGCGCGCCATCGAACAGCCGAACACGGGGGGCAACGACGAGACGCCTTCCAAATCGAGCGGCCGAAATCCGGCCATCTGGATCTGCTGGCCGATCAGCATCAGTGCGGTGCCGGCCGCATCGCGCATCCGGAACCCGTCGTCCGCGCGCCGCTGTGCGACGCGCTGCGCGTGGTACAGCGCACCGGCCGCCGCGAGCACGAGCAGACCGACGGTCATCGCAATCAACACTTCAAGCAACGTGTGCGCACGCATGCGGCGATCAGCGTTCATCGGCTTCAGCCTCCCGATACGGAATCCGGACACACGACGGCGGCTGCGCCGGGCTTCCCGCCGCTTCGCATCGCGGCTCGGTGGCCGCATTGCCGCCACGCCAGCCGACAACCGTGTAGCGAACGCCATCCGGCCCGTCACCGCGCGTCATCGTGCCGCCGGGCAGCGACGCCGTGGCCCGCGCCGCGAGGTCATCACCGGCCTCCGCAGCGACGTGCAGGCGCTCGATACGCGCATCGGCCAGCCACAGCGCGCGCTCACGCCAGATCGTCGCGCGCTGCGCACGCGCCATCGCAAGCTGGCTGCCCGCTACGGCGAGCATGACGGTCGCGAGCAGCGCGATGGCCAGCATCGCTTCGATCAGCGACGTGCCGCGCATGGCGTTGCGCATGACGCTCACGCCGCGTCGCAACGGCCGGCGACAACCCGTGCCCGACCGCCTGCCGCGATCCGCACGCAACGCGACGCATGCGCGTCGTCCGCCCCCGGCACGTCGCGTCGCGGACGCAATTCGAAGCGCCGGATGCCACCGATTGCCTGTCCGACCGGCGGTGCGAACGCGAGATCGTGCGCGGCACCCGCGACGGCCACTTCGGCATCGCGCGGATAGCGCCGCAGCACGCGCGACTGCCCGTCGACCTGCCCGCTGACGATCCAGTCGCACGACCATTCAGCCGGATCACACCGTTCACCCGCACGCAGACAGGTGCCGGCGCTACCCGCCCGGCACAGCGTGACGCGCACGCCGAGACGCGTCGCCTCGGTACGTGCAAACGACAGCGCACCGAGCAGCGCGCGCGAGCGTGCATCCACGCGTTCGCGCATGCGCCACTGGTCGAACGCGGGCGCAGCATAAAGCGCGAGCCCGGCCGCCAGCGAGATGGCGACCATCAGTTCGACGAGCGTGAATCCGCCCGCGCGTCGCAATACAGTTTTCAGGGGTTGAGCATGCAGTCCCATCGCAGTCGTCCGTCGCCAAGGTGATGCGACGACTGTAGCGACACGTGCGGACACGCACCATTTGCCGAATGGCTGACTGGCGGCATGCGATCGCGACCGACACAATCGGCGCGAACTGACCCAACGGAGAAGACGATGAACGAACGCAGCGCGTCAGCGCTTACGTGGAGTCTTGGCGGGAGAGGCGCGACGGAACTCTTCGATCACGTCGGCAAATTCGGAAACGTCCTCGAACCGGCGATACACCGATGCGAAGCGGACATAAGCGATCGTATCGAGCCCGCGCAACTCGTTCATCACGAGTTCGCCGAGTTTCTCGCTACGCACTTCGCGCTCGCCTGTCGCGAGCAGTTGATATTCGATGCGGGCGACCGCCGCGTCGATCGCGTCGGCAGCGACCGGCCGCTTGCGCAGCGCGAGTTGCATGCTGGCGACGAGCTTGCGACGGTCGAATTCCGTGCGGCTGCCGTCCTTCTTCACGACGAACGGCAGGGACAGCTCGACCCGCTCGTACGTCGTGAAGCGCTTGTCGCAAGCCGAGCAGCGACGGCGCCGCCGGATCGCGGCGCCATCTTCGGACACGCGGGAATCCACGACCTGCGTGTCGTCATGCCGGCAGAACGGGCAGCGCATCGTCGATCAGCGATAGACCGGGAAACGCTTGGTCAGCTCGGCGACCTGCGCGCGCACGCGCTCGATCGTCGCTGCATCTTCCGGATTGTCCAGCACGTCCGCGATCAGGTTGCCCACCTGCTCCGCTTCCGCCGGACCGAAGCCACGCGTCGTCATCGCCGGCGAACCCAGGCGCACGCCGCTCGTCACGAACGGCTTTTCCGGGTCGTTCGGGATCGCGTTCTTGTTCACCGTGATGTGCGCCGCGCCCAGTGCCGCTTCCGCTGCCTTGCCCGTGATGTTCTTCGCACGCAGGTCCACCAGCATCACGTGGCTTTCCGTGCGGCCCGACACGATCCGCAGGCCGCGCTTCACCAGCGTTTCAGCCAGCACGCGGGCGTTCTCGACCACCTTCTCCTGGTATGCCTTGAACTCCGGCGACAGCGCTTCCTTGAACGCCACCGCCTTGCCCGCGATCACGTGCATCAGCGGGCCGCCCTGGATCCCCGGGAAGATCGCCGAGTTGATCGGCTTCTCGTACTCGGCCTTCATCAGGATCACGCCGCCGCGCGGGCCGCGCAGGCTCTTGTGCGTCGTCGTCGTCACGAAGTCCGCGTGCGGCACCGGGTTCGGGTACACGCCCGCCGCGATCAGGCCCGCGTAGTGGGCCATGTCGACCATCAGGTACGCACCGACCGACTTCGCGATCTTCGCCAGACGTTCGAAATCGATCTTCAGCGAGAACGCCGACGCGCCCGCGACGATCAGCTTCGGCTTGTGTTCCTGCGCCAGCTTCTCGGCCGCTTCATAGTCGATGTCTTCGTTTTCGTTCAGGCCGTAGCTCACCACGTTGAACCACTTGCCCGACATGTTCACGGGCGAACCGTGCGTCAGGTGGCCGCCGTGCGCGAGGCTCATGCCCATGATCGTGTCGCCCGGCTTGAGCATCGCGAAGAACACGCCCTGGTTCGCCTGCGAGCCCGAGTTCGGCTGCACGTTCGCGGCTTCCGCGCCGAACAGCTGCTTCACGCGGTCGATCGCCAGCTGCTCGACCACATCGACGTATTCACAGCCGCCGTAGTAGCGCTTGCCCGGATACCCTTCGGCGTACTTGTTCGTGAGTTGCGAACCCTGTGCGGCCATCACCGCCGGGCTCGTGTAGTTTTCCGACGCGATCAGCTCGATGTGATCTTCCTGGCGGCGGTTTTCCTGCTCGATCGCGGCAAAGATTTCGGGATCGACGTTCGCAATGGTGCTTTGGGCTCTGTCAAACATACGGTTTCCGTTAAGTGTGTACAGGTTGACCGGAGCGGCCGAGTACGGTGCGCTGCTGGCGGGACCAGCTCGACGTGGCGGAAGAATCCGTATGACGCGAGGCAGGACAGCCACCGGCGATGCACGCGACGGCGCACAACGGCTGCCCAGGCGAACGGCAAAAACGGCGCCCCGCGCTTCACGGTGGGATGCTCCACCTTGAACCCGAAGGGTTCTATCGCCAGTCACGCAGGGGTGATGAGCGCGTTAGTGTATTGGATGCGTCATGAATAGGCAACCGCACGGCGGTGCGCCGGAAGCAATTGGGGCCAGACTCTACGCGCCCGTGCGGGAACGCTGTGCCGCCTTGCCGCGGTGCGGCAATCTCAGTAGGCTTGCGGGATATCACTCGCTATTTTGTCATCCACCAGGAGCAGCAATGATCGTGTTCGTCACAGGCGCGTCCGCCGGCTTCGGCGCCGCCATCGCCCGTGCCTTCGTCAAGGGAGGCCACCGCGTCGTCGCGACCGCGCGCCGCAAGGATCGTCTCGATGCGCTCGCCGCCGAACTCGGCGATTCCCTTCTGCCGCTCGAGCTCGACGTACGCGATCGCGCGGCCGTCGAGGCCGTGCCGGCCGCCCTTCCCGCCGAATTCGCGGCGCTCGACGTGCTCGTCAACAACGCCGGCCTCGCGCTCGGCGTCGAGCCGGCCCAAAAGGCCAGTCTCGACGAATGGCACACGATGATCGACACGAACTGCACGGGCCTCGTCACGGTCACGCACGCGCTGCTGCCCGGCATGATCGATCGCGGCCGCGGCCACATCTTCAATATCGGCTCGGTCGCGGGCTCGTACCCTTATGCGGGCGGCAACGTCTACGGCGCGACCAAGGCTTTCGTCAGACAATTCAGCCTGAACCTGCGCGCCGACCTGCTCGGCACGCCGCTGCGCGTCACCGACATCGAGCCTGGCCTGTGCGGCGGCACCGAATTCTCGAACATCCGCTATCGCGGCGACGACGCCAAAGCGGCGAACGTCTACAACAATGTTCAGCCGCTGATGCCCGAGGACATCGCCGACACGATCTACTGGATCGCGACGCGCCCGGCGCATGTCAACGTCAACACGATCGAGCTGATGCCGATCGCGCAAGCCCCCGGCGGCCCGACCGTCCACCGCGGCTGAAGCCACGCGGGCCCGGCCCCTCCGCGCCGGCCCGCGGTGTGCTACGACATACTACATTCCGTTACGAATCGGTTACGAATCAGGCTCTTGCCTTCCGGTAGAATGCGCGCCATGACCCAGCCTACCCGCTCCCCGGAAGCGCCGTCCGGCTTCATCTGGCCGGTGCGCGTGTACTACGAGGATACCGACGCAGGCGGCATCGTCTTCTATGCCAACTACCTGAAGTTCTTCGAACGCGCCCGCACCGAGTGGCTGCGCGCATGCGGCATCGACCAGCGCCAGCTCGCCGACGACACCGACGCGATCTTCGTCGTCCGCAGCACGTCGCTCGACTACCGCGCCCCGGCGCGACTCGACGACACGCTGGCGATCACGAGCCGGCCCGGACGCATCGGCCGCGCGTCGGTGGAATTCGCGCAGGAAGCCTGGTGCGGAGACACGCTGCTCGTGTCCGGGCACATCCGTCTCGGCTGCGTGGACCGTACCGGCATCCGGCCCGCGGCCATCCCGCCGGCCGTGCTCGACGCGCTGCAGCGCGGGCCCGTCATCAACGACGGGCAGACTGCACTGTCAACGAAGCTCGCATGAGCACCGTTTAGACAAAGCCTATGAACTTGCCTTTCTGATTCGATACTAAGCAAGGTTCGGCGCCAGGCATGGCCGGCGCGCCGCGCCACACGCATACCGGGCGCCCCGAAGGGACGTTACTCAAACCTCTATGAACACTTCTCAAGACCTGTCGATCATTTCCCTCGTCCTCAACGCGAGCGTGCTGGCCCAGGCCGTGATGGGGCTGCTGCTGCTGCTGTCGCTGATGTCGTGGACCTTCATCTTCCGCAAGTGGTTTGCGATCCGCCGTGCGCGCGCGCAGACCGAACGCTTCGAGAAGGATTTCTGGTCGGGCGGCGACCTGCAGGCGCTGTACCAGAGCGCAGCCAACAACCGCCACACGATCGGCGCGCTCGAGCGGATCTTCGAATCGGGCATGCGCGAATTCCTGAAGGCGAAGGAAAAGCGCATCAGCGATCCGGGCCTGGTGCTCGACGGTGCGCGCCGCGCGATGCGCGCGTCGTTCCAGCGTGAAATGGACGTGCTCGAAGCGAACCTCGCGTTCCTCGCATCGGTCGGCTCGGTCAGCCCGTACATCGGTCTGTTCGGCACGGTCTGGGGGATCATGAACTCGTTCCGCGGCCTCGCGAACGTGCAGCAGGCCACGCTCGCCAACGTCGCACCGGGCATCGCCGAGGCGCTCGTCGCCACCGCGATCGGCCTGTTCGCCGCGATTCCGGCGGTGGTCGCGTACAACCGCTACGCGCACGACATCGACCGCCTCGCGATCCGCTTCGAGACCTTCATCGAAGAGTTCTCGAACATCCTGCAGCGTCAGGCCCAGTAAGGAGCGCGCCATGGCAGGAAGCCCCATCCGATCCAGCATGCGCGGCGGCCGCTCGCGCCGCGCAATGGCCGACATCAACGTCGTGCCGTACATCGACGTGATGCTGGTGCTGCTCGTGATCTTCATGGTCACCGCACCGCTCGTCGCCCCGTCGATCATCAACCTGCCGACCGTCGGCAACGCCGCGCCGCAGGAGCAGACGCCGCCCGTCGTCGTCAACATCAAGGCCGATCGCACGATGAGCGTCAAGTACAAGGGCGACTCGGGCGCGACCCAGGAAGACACGATGACGAAGGCCGAGCTCGACAGCTTCATCGTGGCCCGGCAGGCTGACCATCCCGACCAGCCGGTCGTGATCGCGGCCGACAAGACGGTGCAGTACGATGCCGTCATGACCGTGATGTCCGATCTGAAGGCGCGCGGCGTCAAGCGCGTCGGCCTCCTCGTCAAATCGCAATGAACCGGCAGCAATCCACGCGCAGCTCCGCCTACCCGCCTCAGCCTCCCCGCGAGCGCGGCACCTGGCGCGCATTCGCGCTCGCCGCGCTGATGCACGTGCTGCTCGCGCTGTTCCTGTATCACGGCGTGCAGTGGCAGAACAGCACGCCGGCCGGCGCCGAAGCCGAGCTGTGGACCGAGGTGCCCGATGTCCCCGCGCCGCGGCCCGTTGTCACACCCGCACCGCCCGTGAAGGTCGCGCCGCCCCCTCCCCCGGTGCGCGACGAGCAGGCCGACATCGCGCTGCAGCAGAAGAAGCGGCAGCAGGAAGCGGCCGCGCGTGAAGCACTGCTCGAGCAGCAGCGCCGCGCGCAGCAACTGAAGGCCCAGCAGGAAGAGCAAGCCCGGCGCGCGCAGCTCGCGGCGCAGCAGGCAGCCGCACTCGCCGCACAGAAGGCCGCGGAACGCGACAAGCAGAAGCAGGCCGACAAGCTCAAGCAACAGCAGCTCGCCGAGCAGCAGAAGCTCGAACAGCAGAAACTCCAGCAGCAAAAGCAGGCGCAGCTCGAAGCGCAGCAGGCGGCGAAGGCGAAGGCCGACGCGGCCGCGAAGGCAAAGGCGGAAGCCCAGGCCAAGGCGAAGGCCGAAGCCACGGCGCGCGCGAAGGCCAATGCGGCAGCGAACGCGAAGCTCGACCGCGAGCGCAGCGCACGCCTGGCACAGATGCAGGGCCTGTCCGGCGCCGGTGAAGGCGGCGGCGAAGGCCTCGCGAAAAGCGGCACGGGCACGGGCTCAGGCGGCAATGCCGCGACGCCCGGCTATGCCGACAAGGTGCGCCGCCGCGTCAAACCGAACATCGTTTGGGGCGGCGAGCGAGCAGGCCTGACCACCGTCGTCAAGATTCGGTGCACGCCGTCCGGTGACGTCTTGAGCGCATCGGTTTCCCGCTCCAGCGGGAATTCGGGGTGGGATCAAGCCGTGGTGAGTGCAATCCACGCATCGGTCCCGTTGCCGCCCGATTCTAACGGTCGTACCCCGTCGGACATTACGATTACCTTCAAGGCGGCGGAGTGAAAAGAATTGCGCTTACACTCCGGGCGTCGCTGTCGGACGGGAACGAATCGGGTATTTTTACTGTCTCTGCCGTTGCGCAGCGATCCAAGCCATACGGGAAGCAAGAAGCATGAGTTTGATGACAAAGCTAGGTTTCAGGGCACTCGTGGCCTCGTGTCTGATTACGGCGGGCAGCGCCGCTAACGCCCAGGTCAACGTGCTGATCACCGGTGTCGGGTCGACCCAGTTCCCCATTGCCACGGCGAATTTCGCGAATGAGGCGAACCTGCCGCAGCAGGTCACGTCGATCGTCCGCGCCGACCTCGCCCGCAGCGGCAAATTCACCAACATCGACGCCGGCAGCACGCCCGTGCCGGAGAGCGCATCGGTCGACCTCGGCGCATGGAAGGCCAAGGGCGCGAATGCGTTCGTCGCCGGCAGCGTGAACCGCGAGGCGAACGGCCAGTACAAGGTCAACTTCATCCTGTACGACACCGTGAAGCAGCAAAGCCTCGGCGGCCTGTCCCTGACGGCCACCGACACCACGCTGCGCACGGCCGGCCACAAGATCGCCGACTACATCTACCAGAAGCTGCTCGGCGTGCGCGGCGTGTTCGCCACGCGCCTGTCGTACGTGATCAAGACCGGCAACCGCTACCAGCTGCAGATCTCGGATTCGGACGGCCAGAACGCGCGCATCGCGCTGTCGAGCACCGAACCGATCATCTCGCCGTCCTGGTCGCCGAGCGGCACGAAGGTCGCGTATGTCTCGTTCGAGCGCAAGAAGCCGATCGTCTACATCCACGACCTGCCGACCGGCCGTCGCTACATCGTCTCCGACCAGAAGGGCAACAACAGCGCACCGGCCTGGTCGCCGGACAGCAACACGCTGGCCGTCGCGCTGTCGCTGACGGGCAATACGCAAATCTATACGGTCAACTCGACGGGCGGCGGCCTGCGCCGCCTCACGCAGAGCAGCTCGATCGACACCGAGCCGTTCTACTCGCCGGACGGCCGCTGGATCTACTTCACGAGCGATCGCGGCGGCGCGCCGCAGATCTACCGGATGCCGGCACAGGGTGAAAGCGCCGGTGCCGCGCAGCGCGTGACTTTCACCGGCAGCTACAACACGAGTCCGCGTATCAGCCCGGACGGCAAGCTGCTCGCTTACATCTCCCGCACGGGTGGGGGCTTCAAGCTGTACGTTCAGGATCTGCAGTCCGGCGCGGCGAACGCCATCACGAATACGAATCGCGACGAATCGCCGAGCTTCGCGGCAAACGGCCAGTACCTTCTGTACGCTACCCAGTCGGGTGGTCGCAATGTTCTGGCAGCAGTGCCCTCGGACGGCAGCGCGCCGCCGCAAATCCTGTCCGTCCAGGGCGGCTCCGTACGTGAGCCGTCGTGGGGGCCCTTCATGCAATGACCACAAGGAGAGTAAACATGATGTCGAATAAAGCTCGTCTGGCCCTGGCCGTGATGATGATCAGCGCGCTCGCAGCGTGCAAGTCGGGCGTGAAGCTCGACGACAAGGCGAATGCCGGCGGTGCGGTCAGCACGCAACCGAGCGCCGACAACGTCGCGCAAGTGAACGTCGATCCGCTGAACGACCCGAACAGCCCGCTCGCGAAGCGCAGCATCTACTTCGACTTCGACAGCTATTCGGTGAAGGACGAGTACCAGCCGCTGATGCAGCAGCACGCTCAGTACCTGAAGAGCCACCCGCAGCGCCACGTGCTGATCCAGGGCAACACCGACGAACGCGGCACGAGCGAGTACAACCTCGCGCTGGGCCAGAAGCGTGCGGAAGCGGTCCGTCGCGCGATGGCACTGCTCGGCGTGAACGATTCGCAAATGGAAGCCGTGAGCCTCGGCAAGGAAAAGCCGCAGGCAGCGGGTCACGACGAAGCATCGTGGGCGCAGAACCGTCGCGCCGACCTCGTCTACCAACAGTAAGTAACGGAAGAATCGCCGTATGACGCACCGTGTATCCCTGCTGCGCGTTGCCGCAGCATTCTGCGTCGCCGGCGCGGCGTGGTCGGCCGCGCCGGCGCACGCCGGCGTGTTCGACGACAACGAAGCGCGCCGCGCCGTGCTCGATCTGCGCAGCAAAACCGACAACCTGGCGAGCCAGTTGTCCGCCGCCCAGCGTACGATCCTCGATCAATCCGGCCGTCTCGACCAGCTGAACCAGCAGGTCGCGACGCTGCGCGGCGAGAACGAGGACCTGACGAACCGGCTGACGACGCTCGAGCGGCAGCAGAAGGAGTACTACCAGGATCTCGACACGCGGCTCAAGAAGTTCGAGCCGCAGCAGGCGACGATCGATGGTGTCGAAGGCACCGTGCAGCCGGGTGAAACGGATGCGCTCAGCGCGGCGCAGCAGCAGTTCCGCAACGGCAACTTCAAGGCGGCCGCGGCTTCGTTCCGCGCGTTCATCGCGAAGTATCCGCAGAGCCCCTACCAGCCGACCGCGCAGTACTGGTACGGCAATGCGCAATACGCGCTGCGCGACTACCGCGGTTCGACTGCAACGTGGCAAGGGATCGTCAGCAAGTTCCCGCAGCATCCGCGCGCAGCCGACGCCCTGGTGGCAATCGGCACGAACCAGCTCGAACAAGGCCAGAAGGCGGCCGCGAAGAAGACGTTCGAGCAGGTCGTGTCGCAGTACGCCGGGTCGAACGCAGCGCAGACCGCGCAGGGCAAGCTCGAGACGATCAAATAATTATCGCGGCGGGTTGTTGACAGCCTGACAACCCGTCGCTATAATCTTTTGCTCTTTGGGTCGTTGCCCAAGTTGTTGAAGCAACGAACCAACAGGTTTCAAGAACGTGGGGTGGTAACTCAGTTGGTTAGAGTATCTGACTTTTAATCAGAGAGTCGAGGGTTCGAGTCCCTCCCACCCTACCAACTATCTTTGATAGTGCAAATTAAAGCCTCCCAAGCGGAGGCTTTTTTGCATCTGTCGCATCCGTATCGAAGCGCGGCATCCCGGTGATGTCTGCGACGCACTCGGCCGCACTCTCCCGACTCCGCCACCGGACTGCGCACGCACCCTGCCCCGCCCGTGCGTCAGCGCACGCTCACGTCGCGCAGCACGCCACCATATCCCGTGTACAGATTGCCGTCGGGCAGCAACTGCCGCTGCGCAAGCTGCCGATGCACGACCGGCAGGTGATGGAACGGCATCCGCGCGAACAGGTGATGTTCGATATGAAAATGAATCGCGTGCGGGCCGAACAGGAACGTCTGCCACGAAGGCCGGACGATCGTGCGCGCGTTGCGGCTCTGGTCGGCACCGGCCGGCAGCCCCGCATGCTCGAAGATCGCGCGCACCTGTCCGGCGAGCGGCAGCAGCGTGACGGACGGCACGATCCACAACGTGACGTACAGCAGCGGATGTCCGGCCCATGCGAGCGCGCCGAACAGCACACCGTTGCCGGCCAGCATCGACGCGACTTCCCACGCGGCGTACGCGCGCGACTTCCCGACCTTCGGCAATGCATGCGCGAACTCGCCGCGGGCGAGCTTCACGACGCTCGTCACGTAGCCGATCCCGCATGCGTACGCGAGCAGGCGGCCGATCAGCCGCCGGCGCGTCACCGGATAGTCGTGCACGCCGAACAGCAGCGCGACGGGATCGTCCGCCTCCATCGGTGCGCGATGGTGCTTCAGATGGCCGGCACGATACGTCCGCAGCGACAGCCACAGCGGGCCGGCCGCGAACAGTTGGCCCAGCGCATCGTTGACGCGCCGGTTGCGCGCCAGCAACCCGTGCGCGGCTTCGTGCATCATCACCGCGAGCGCAAGCTGGCTGCGTGCGATCACGATCGCGGCCAACGCGTACACGAACGGATGCGCAAATGCGATCGCAACCGCGAACGCGACGGCAATCATCAGCCAGTCGCCTGCCAACGCTGCACCCACACGCAACGCGCTCACGCGAAACAGCGCGGGATCGGGCACGAACCGCGCAAGCTCGGCATTCGGCCCGGCATGATGAACAGGGGCATCCGTCACGCGAGCCTCCCGCGCAACGAACGCCGCTCGACCCAGAGCGCACTGACCATCGCGAGCGCCACGCCGCCCAGCACGTCGACGACCGTATGCTGCTTGAGCGTCAGCGTCGACGCGCAGATCAGCAGGCCGACCGCCACGGTCACGAGCCGTCGCCGATCCACCAGCATCCGGCAGGCAAGGCACGTCACTGCGACATGCAGGCTCGGAAAACCATTGGCCGCGAGATCGAGCTGCCACATGCGTGCGAGACGGTGACGCACGAACGTATTGCCGATCTCCGCGACGTCGGGCCGCGGCACGGCTTCCGGAAACAGCAGGAAGCACACGACACCGAGCACGAACGCGATCAGCACGGCCTCCTTGAACGCGGCGAACGCAAGCGGCCGCGCATACGCGGCAAGCGCAATCACGAACGGAAAAAAGCCGACATAGACGAACCACGACCATGCGATGAACGGAATCCGCGCATCGATCGACGTGGCAAACACGTAGCGCGGCGTGACGCTGCGCTCCAGCAGAAAGAAGATCGCGAGGCCGGCTGCCATGCCGAACGTCGCGGCCAGCATCTGCCGGATATCGGGCCGGCGATCGTCACGAAACGACAGCGAATTCATCGTGGCGCCGGCGCCTCGCATCGCGTCTCCGTATCGGCCGCCTGCACATGCGGACGCAACGCGAGGAGGCGCGACGTCCATGCGTCGACGCGCGCACGCGCCTGCTCGCGGCCGGCGATCGTTCCTGCCTGCGTACCGGGATTGCGCATCAATTCGGCTGCGGCCTGCCCGACTTCCTGCCGGAACGCGCCCGCATCGCCGCGCCAAGTGACGACGCGATGCACGAGCTTCAGCCGTGCAGCGCGCGCGGCGTTGCTCGCCTGCTCGGGCTGGTCGGACTGCACGAGCAGGATCGGGCGGTGATACACGCGTGCGATCGACAGCGCGGCCATGCCGGGCGCCGACACGATCAGCGGTGCATGGGCGGCGCGCGTCACCCAGTCGGCGTCGACCCCGGTCCAGCCGTCGTGTTCGGCGTAGCCCTCGCCGACGCGATGGGTGGCGAGCCCCGCGTCGCGCATGCCGGCGGACAACGCATCGGCGAGCGCGATATCGCGAAAGTGCGGGTTCAGATAAATGGCGGCTGCAGCCGGTTCCGAAGCGGGTTGCCCGGCGACGATCGGCACTGGCGTCGGCAGACGGTAATGCGCGCACGATCGCCGGACGTCATCGGCGGCATCGTACGCAAAATCGTGTTCGATGCAGCACCGCGCCGAATCGATCTGCCAGTCGACGATCCGTGCAAATGCACGCGCCAGTGCGCGCGGCAGCCGTGCATCGAAATTCTCGGTCAACGCGCGGCGCAGGCTGCCGCCATACACGTGGACGATGCGGCGCCGCCAGCCCGGCATCGCCCCCATGAACAGCAGCGCCGGATGAAACGAATCGTTGATCACGAGATCGGCATCGCGGACGATCGCACGCAACCGCGCGATGTCTCGCAGCATACGCGTCGGCCTGAACACGTAGTGCGCGACATTGCGATCGGTCGCGTCGCGCAGCATGTTCTGCCGTTCGTCGAACTGCACCGCGTAGTGACGGGACAGCACGGCCGCGTCGATGTCGAACGCAGCCAGGAACGCCTGCCCCGCATCGGACGTCGTCAGCACGTCGACCTGCGCGCCGGCCGCACGCAGCGCATGCACGAGCAGTTGCGCGCGCATCAGGTGGCCGCGTGCGTCGGCCGTCGCGAGATAGACGATCCGCGGCATCATGCGCGCGGACGAAGCGACTGGAACCAGCCGGCCGCGACCATCGCCAGCGCGCCCGTCACGCCGAAACCGGCCTCGATCGCGCGGATCTCGTTCAGCAACGCGGCGAGATGCGCTGCCTCGGACGGCGCAACCAGACGGCGCAGCGTGTCCGAGCAGAGCCGGACATGCCGCGTCTCGTCGGCGAGCACGCGCGAGAGCAGCGGGTACAACGGATGGGCATCGCCGATCGTCGCGCAGTGACGCGCGAGCACGCGCATCGCCATCTGTTCCGCGCACAGGCCCGTCGCATAGGCCGGCACGAGCACGCCTTGCGAGAAATGCGGCGCATGGCGCTGCGCAAGCCGGCGCCATCGCATGATCTTGCGCCGGCTCAACCAGTCGGGCTCGTGCGGTGCAGTCGACGGCGCGACGCCGCGCTCGCGCAGCGCATCGGCGAACGCCGCTGCGTGGCGACGCTCGTCCGCGAGGTGCTGCTCGATCCGCGGCGCAAGCCAGTCCGGCGGCTGTCCGGTCCAGTCCTCGTGCAACGCGCACTCGGTCGCTTCCTCGCCGATCAGGTACATGCGCAGCACCCAGCGCTCGCCATGTGTACTGCGATGCAACTGCCGGATCGCCGCCCGCTTGAGGCGATCGACGAGATACGCGCGCACCCGCGCCGCGCCGCGCGGCACGGGCGCCTCGAGACAATCGAAGCGTGCATCGTGCGCTGCCTGCGGCGACGCCGGCAGTTCGCCTGCCGCGCTCATGCCGGCTCGCCTCGTGCAGACGCGGATTTCGTCGCAGCCGCCGCAGCGCCAGCCGGATCGCGACGCCATCCGAGGATCAGGCCGATGAAGCTTTCCTGCATGAACGCGTGCGCGGATGCGGCTGCACCCGCAAATGCTTCCTCGCGGCCGTTGACGCGCAGATAGCCATTACCGTCACGCGCACCGAACTCGATCCGGTCGTTCTTCCTGAAGCCGCGCGTGAGCATGTCCTTCACCAGCGCGCTGCCGTCCAGGCCGAACAGGAACAGCTCGCGCCGGGCGACCCACACCGGAATGTGATTGCTCAGTGCATCGAAGCGAATCGTCCACGTGCCGGATGCGAGTGCGCGATCGACGTCGGCATCGTGCGGCGCGTTCGATGCAAAGCTCGCACGCGCGACCGACTTCGTCAGGCCGCCGACGCCGAGCCCAATCGTGATGTCGTCCGCGGACGGCTGCTTCGGATCGGTTGCGCTCACCTTCACGAAATGCCGCGCGAGCCGCGATGCCAGCGACGGATGCGCGAACAGCGCCAGCGTTTCGTCCGGCGTGAGCACGTCGCGCTCGCCCTCCCCCTCCTTCACCCGCACGCGATACGGATCGATCCGAACCTCGGTGAACGTGCCGTGCACGGGCGCATGGACGTACACGTCGCGGTCCCATTTCGCGCCGTCGCGACGCAGCAGCACGTGCACGCTCAGCGGCACGCGCCGGCCTTCGCCGTCGACGCCCGTGCCCTGCAGCAGCACGTCGCCGAGCACGTCCTTCGTGCGGCGCGTCGCATCGCTCGAGAAGACGATCGCGTGCGCATCGGTATCGATGCTCGCGTGAACGTCCGGCGCATCGAGCGCGACGCGATTGCAGTCCGCGGCGGCCGCGTTCGCGAACGGGCAGCCGCTTTGCGATGCGAAGTGGTAGATCCCGCGCCCCGCATGGTCGACCGGCGCGGCATGGGCGCCGACGCTGGCGGCAAACAGGGCGAGGCAGGCAACACGGGTGGCGAGCGTGGACATGGTCGTTGTCAGGATGGATGCTGGGTGTCGGCGTGTCGTGGCCGCGCGTGATGCGCGGCGCCGGTTCAATGACGGTGATAGGACAGCGCGTCGAGATCGCGCCGGGCCGATGCACGCCCGGCGAGACCGAAACCGCGTGCGAGCGCGCCGAGCGTATCGACGGCGGACGCCGCGATCGTGACGCCGACGGCCGCGAGATAGCGGACGACGCCAAGTTGCGGCAACTGCTGGTGATTCAGCGCACGCAGGCTATAGCCGAGCCGCATCGCCATCACGCAGAACGGGCCGAGCGGGCCACTGCGACCGAGCCACTGCCATCCGCGCGGCAGGTATGCATTTACGAGATACGGCGTCAGCCCGACGCTGTCCTCGCCGCGCATCCAGCGCAGCTTCAGCGATTCGCGTTGCGTGTCCGGCAGCCGATGTTCGGTGTGCGCGGCCGGTGCGAACTCGACGGCCACGCCGGCTGCCTGCATCCGCAGCCCCATCACCTGGCAATGCGCGCGATAGACGCCGTCGAGCGGCTCGTAGCGGAATTGCGCGAACACGTCGCGCCGGAACGCGACGTTGTTCGCGTAGAAATTGCGTGTCGCACCGTCACGCAGCGGGCTCGGGAAATACATGAAATCGATCGACGTCAGCGCGACGCCGAGCACGTTCGGCGCATAGCTGGTGCGCCCCGCCACCGCGGCTGGCGCATCGCCGGCTTCGCGTGCGAACGGTGCAAGCAGGTGCTCGAGCCAGTCGTCGGCCGGCCTGCAATCGGCATCGCCGAACACGACGATGTCGCAACGGGCCGCGTCGACGCGGTCGAACCCGTCGTTCTTCGCATCGTAGTAGCCGGTGCTCGCGCCGATCTCGACGAAGTCGATCGGGCGGCCCGCCAGCGCGGCGATCTCCGCGCACGCATCGGCCGGCAGGCCGTCGTGCGTGATGATCCATTGCGCGAGTGCCGCGGGTGGCACGGTCTGCTTCGACAGCGCCGAGACGAGGCGCTTCAGGCTGTCGACGGCCTGCACGAGCCCCGCGCCGCCGCGCAGGTTGTTCGTCTCCAGCACGAGCGCGGCCCGCGCCGCCACGGCATGGGCCGCCCCGCGGGTGTGCCGCGTGGTTTCTGTGAAGTCTGGCATCCGGAATATCTCCATCGTCATGCGCACAGGCATGGATGAAACGAATGGGCGGGGAGCCCGCCGCGCATCGGCGAATGCGGGGCGCCCGCGACCGTCGTCGCAAAACGGGCGCCCTCGAAGGCGCCCGCTTCGCGTGCCGTCACTCCTGGACGGACGGCGCCGATTCGGCGTCGGGATAGCGCGGCTTCGCGTTCTGCAGGTCACGCGTGTTCTTCTGCACGGCGACCGAGCCGAACAGCGCGAGCACGAACGACATCGCGTAGAAGCCCTTCTCGCTCAACTGCAGCGTCGCGTTGACGAGGCCGACGACCAGCAGCGCGATCGACAGCAGCAGCGCGATCCAGCTGAGGCCGTAGTAGATGCCGGTGACGGGAATGCCTTCCGCGCGGTCGCGGACGCTCTTCTGCAGCGAGATGGCCGCATAGAGACCGAACACCAGCACGGTGAAGTAGTAGCCCTTCTCGTTGAGCTGCATGCCGGCGTTCCACAGACCGATCAGGAATGCCGCGAAACCGGCGAGCAGCGCGGCCCACGACGCGGCCACGAACGCAAACGACGGCTGCTGGATGGTGGTCTGGTTCATTGCTTTGCCCTCTCTTTCTTTTTGTTCGAAATCGTTTTCGTTGAACTGCGTTTCGCGCATGGTAGCAGCTTTGGCGCGTGCCACGACAGCGTCGCTTGCAGTCTTACATGCCGCGCTGCGCCCGCCGCCAGCGTCCCGGCGTCGTGCCGAGCACCGCGCGAAACGCCTTGCCGAAGGCGGCCTCGGACTGGTAGCCGACCGCCTGGCCGATTTCCGCCTGCCCGCGCTGCGTATCCTGCAGCAGCGCGCACGCGTGCATCATCCGGATCTGCGCGACGAACGCGCCGACGCTCATCCCGGCCCGCTCGCGGAAATGCCGTGCGTACGTCGCGCGCGACATCGCAGAGGCGTCGCCGAGCGACTCGACCGTCCAAGGTTTCTCCGGCGCCTGCAGCACGGCCTGGACCGACGGGCCGAGCCGCGCGTCGGCCGCCAGCG
>NZ_JAAGPC010000328.1:0-5662 GCF_017104595.1 Burkholderia sp. Tr-20390
CGCGCAGGCGCTGGTCGACAGCGGCTCGCTGGCGCTGCCCGAGGCGCGCGCACTGCACCCGAAGGCGGCGGCGACGCTCGACGACTGGGCGGCGCGCGGCTGGGTCGACGTCGAGGAGATCGGCTGGGCCGATGCGCCTGTGCCCAAAGCTGTGGATAACCTGTTGGCAGCCGGTGGACGAACTGTGCCGCCGGCGCTCACGGACCAGCAGGCCGAGGCGCTCGACGCGATCCGCGCCGCGCAGGGCTTCGCGCCGTTCCTGCTGCACGGCGTGACGGGCAGCGGCAAGACCGAGGTCTATCTGCATGCGCTCGCGTCGCTGCTCGATGCGCGGCCGGATGCGCAGGCGCTCGTGCTCGTCCCTGAAATCAACCTGACGCCGCAGTTCGAGGCCGCGTTTCGCGCGCGCTTCGCGGGGGCGCTCGCCGACGATGCGATCGTCACGCTGCACAGCGGGCTCGCCGAGGGCGAGCGTGCGCGCAACTGGCTCGCCGCGCATACGGGCCGCGCGCGGATCGTGCTCGGCACGCGCCTCGCGGTGCTCGCGTCGATGCCGACGCTCGCGCTGATCGTCGTCGATGAAGAGCACGAGCCCGCGTACAAGCAGCAGGAAGGGCTGCGCTATTCGGCGCGCGATCTTGCCGTATGGCGGGCGAAGCAGCTCGGCATCACGGTCGTGCTCGGCTCGGCGACGCCGTCGCTCGAAAGCTGGTGGCAGGCCGAGCAGGGCCGTTACACGCGGCTCACGCTGTCGCGCCGCGCGGTGGCCGACGCGACGCTGCCGACCGTGCGGCTGATCGATCTCGAAGAGGAGCGGCGGCGCGGCCGCGCGTCGATGGGCGGGCTGTCCGGGCCGCTCGTCGCGGCGCTGAAGGCGCGGCTCGAGCGCGGCGAACAGAGCCTCGTGTTCCTGAACCGGCGCGGTTATGCGCCGCAGCTCGCGTGCGATGCCTGCGGCTGGGTCGCCGGCTGCCCGCGCTGCAGCGCGTACGTCGTGCTGCACAAGCCCGAGCACGCGTTGCGCTGCCATCACTGCGGCTGGGAAGCGCGCATTCCGCGGTCGTGCCCCGAGTGCGGGAACGTCGACATCGCGCCGCTCGGGCGCGGCACGCAACGCATCGAGGAGGCGCTCGCCGAGGCCGTGCCCGGCGCGCGCGTGTTGCGGATCGACGCGGACAGCACGCGCCGCAAGGGCAGCGCACAGGCGCTCTTTTCCGATGTGCACGCGGGTGAGGTCGATATCCTCGTCGGCACGCAGATGATCGCGAAGGGGCACGACTTCCAGCGCGTGTCGCTCGTCGGCGTGCTCAATGCCGATACCGCGCTGTTCTCGCATGACTTTCGCGCGAGCGAACGGCTGTTCGCGCAACTGATGCAGGTGAGCGGCCGTGCGGGGCGTGCCGGGCTGCCGGGCGAGGTGCTCGTGCAGACGCGTTACCCGCGTCACGCGCTGTACCACGCGCTCGGGCGGCAGGATTACGTCGGCTTCGCGAATTCGACGCTCGGCGAGCGCCGCGACGCGCACCTGCCGCCGTTCGTCTACCAGGCGCTGCTGCGCGCCGAAGGGCGCACGCTGGACGCCGCGCTCGCGTTCCTGCTGCAAGCCGCGGCCGCGTTGCCGGGGCTGCCGGGCGCCGATCGCGTGACCGTCTACGACGCGGTGCCGATGACGATCGTCAAGGTCGCGAACGTGCATCGCGCGCAGTTGCTGCTCGAAAGCGCGTCACGGGCGGCGCTGCAGCATGCGCTGCGCGCATGGCAGCCGGAGTTGCGTGCACTGAAAGGCGTGCTGCGGTGGAGCGTCGAGGTCGATCCGCTGGATATCTGAGCTGAGCGGCGGCGCGGCATGCGGCCGTCGTCCTGCGTGCGCTGCGTTGCACCCCAACCTCCGGGCCGGGTACCCCCGAACCGTCTCTTGCTGCCCGGCCGCGCCCGGGCGCCTCATCTCCCGTCGCACCCAGTGCAACCCGTTTTCGTCCGCCGCGACCCGCGCGGAAGATTGCGCACGCCTGTCAAACCGACCCGCTCAGGGAAAACACCGATCCTCCGACCACGGGCAACCCCTAGGTTGCAACCGTATAAGTGGCTGATTATATTGAGTAACTTCTGGGTGCAACCTATCTCGCAATTTGGTTGCACCTTTTTATTGCGTGCCGTAGGATTTCGCGCATCCTCTCACACCACATTGCCGGGCTCGCACCGGCGCACGAACCCACCATGGCAAGCACGACTCTCGGCGTCAAAGTCGACGACCTTCTCCGCTCGCGCCTCAAGGACGCCGCCGCGCGTCTCGAGCGCACTCCCCACTGGCTGATCAAGCAGGCGATCTTCGCGTATCTCGAGCGGATCGAGCACGGCCAGTTGCCGCCCGAGCTGTCGGGCCACAGCGGCGTGACGGAGCTCGCCGACGGCCAGTCGGCGGATGGCGACGACGACAACTCGCCGCATCCGTTCCTCGAGTTCGCGCAGAACGTGCAACCGCAATCGGTGCTGCGCGCGGCGATCACGGCGGCGTACCGCCGCCCCGAGCCGGAATGCGTGCCGTTCCTGCTCGGCCAGGCGCGCCTGCCCGCGAACCTGCAGGCGGACGTGCAGGCGCTCGCGACGAAGCTCGTCGAGGCGCTGCGCGAGAAGAGCTCGGGCGGCGGCGTCGAAGGGCTGATCCACGAATTCTCGCTGTCGAGCCAGGAAGGCGTCGCGCTGATGTGCCTCGCCGAAGCACTGCTGCGCATTCCCGATCGCGCAACCCGCGATGCGCTGATCCGCGACAAGATCAGCAAGGGCGACTGGCGCTCGCACGTCGGCCACGCGCCGTCGCTGTTCGTGAACGCGGCGACCTGGGGGCTGATGATCACCGGCAAGCTCGTGACGACCAACAGCGAAGCGGGGCTGTCGTCGGCGCTGACGCGCCTGATCGGCCGCGGCGGCGAGCCGCTGATCCGCAAGGGCGTCGACATGGCGATGCGCCTGATGGGCGAGCAGTTCGTCACCGGCGAAACGATTTCCGAAGCACTGGCGAACAGCCGCAAGTACGAAGCGCGCGGTTTCCGCTACTCGTACGACATGCTCGGCGAAGCGGCGACGACCGAAGAGGACGCGCAGCGCTACTACGCATCGTACGAACAGGCGATCCACGCGATCGGCAAGGCGGCCGGCGGCCGCGGCATCTACGAAGGCCCGGGCATCTCGATCAAGCTGTCCGCGCTGCACGCACGCTACTCGCGCTCGCAGCAGGACCGCACGATGAGCGAGTTGCTGCCGCGCGTGCGCGCGCTCGCGCTGCTCGCGCGCCGCTACGACATCGGCCTGAACATCGACGCCGAAGAGGCCGACCGCCTCGAACTGTCGCTCGACCTGCTCGAGGCGCTGTGCTTCGATCCGGATCTCGCGGGCTGGAACGGCATCGGCTTCGTCGTGCAGGGCTACCAGAAGCGCTGCCCGTTCGTGATCGACTACCTGATCGATCTCGCGCGCCGCAGCCGCCATCGCCTGATGATCCGCCTCGTGAAGGGCGCGTACTGGGATACCGAGATCAAGCGTGCGCAGGTCGACGGCCTCGAAGGCTATCCGGTCTACACGCGCAAGATCTACACCGACGTGTCGTACCTCGCGTGCGCGAAGAAGCTGCTCGCGGCGCCGGATGCCGTGTACCCGCAGTTCGCGACGCACAACGCGTACACGCTGGCCGCGATCTACCAGCTCGCGGGCCAGAATTACTACCCGGGCCAGTACGAGTTCCAGTGCCTGCACGGGATGGGCGAGCCGCTGTACGAGGAAGTCACCGGCCGCGACAAGCTGAACCGTCCGTGCCGCGTGTATGCACCGGTCGGCACGCACGAGACGCTGCTCGCATACCTGGTGCGCCGCCTGCTCGAGAACGGCGCGAACACGTCGTTCGTGAACCGCATCGCGGATAAAACCGTGTCGGTGAAGGAACTGGTCGCCGATCCGGTCGACGAGGCATCGAAGGTCGTGCCGCTCGGCGCGCCGCACACGAAGATCCCGCTGCCGCGCAACCTGTACGGCGACGAGCGTCCCAACTCGATGGGCCTCGACCTGTCGAACGAACACCGCCTCGCGTCGCTGTCGTCCGCGCTGCTCGCGAGTGCGCATTTCCCGTGGCGCGCGGCGCCGATGCTCGCCGACGACACGCTCGCCGACGCGCCGGCCCGCGACGTGCGCAACCCGGCCGACCAGCGCGACCTGGTCGGCACGGTCAGCGAAGCGACGGCCGAACACGTGAGCGCGGCGCTCGCGCACGCGGTGGCCGCCGCGCCGATCTGGCAGGCGACGCCGGTCGATGCCCGTGCCGATTGCCTGGTGCGCGCGGCCGACCTGCTCGAAGCGCAGATGCACACGCTGATGGGCCTGATCGTGCGCGAAGCCGGCAAATCGCTGCCGAACGCGATCGCCGAGATCCGCGAAGCGGTCGACTTCCTGCGCTACTACGCCGCACAGATCCGCGACGAATTCTCGAACGACACGCACCGCCCGCTGGGCCCCGTGGTCTGTATCAGCCCGTGGAACTTCCCGCTCGCGATCTTCATGGGCCAGGTCGCCGCGGCACTCGCCGCCGGCAACACGGTGCTCGCGAAGCCGGCCGAACAGACGCCGCTGATCGCTGCCCAGGCCGTGCGCCTGCTGCGCGAGGCCGGCGTGCCGGCCGGCGCGGTGCAGCTGCTGCCGGGCACGGGCGAGACCGTCGGCGCGGCGCTGGTGGCCGACGCGCGTACGCGTGCGGTGATGTTCACCGGCTCGACCGAAGTGGCGCGCCTGATCAACAAGACGCTGTCCGCGCGTCTCGACCCGGACGGCAAGCCGATTCCGCTGATCGCCGAAACGGGCGGCCAGAACGCGATGATCGTCGACTCGTCGGCACTCGCGGAGCAGGTCGTCGCGGACGTGATGCAGTCGTCGTTCGACTCGGCCGGTCAACGGTGTTCGGCGCTGCGCGTTCTGTGTCTGCAGGACGACGTTGCGGACCGCACGCTGACGATGCTCAAGGGCGCGATGCACGAGCTGGCGCTCGGCAATCCCGACCGGCTGTCGACCGACGTCGGCCCGGTGATCGACGCCGAAGCGAAGCAGACGATCGACACGCACGTCGCGGCAATGAAGGACAAGGGCCACGGCGTCACGCAGCTGCCGATGCCCGATGCCTGCGCGCACGGCACGTTCGTGCCGCCGACGCTGATCGAGATCGGCAGCATCGACGAGCTGAAGCGCGAGGTGTTCGGCCCGGTACTGCACGTGGTGCGTTACCGCCGCAGCCAACTCGACAAGCTGCTGGAGCAGATCCGCGCGACCGGCTACGGCCTGACGCTCGGCATCCACACGCGGATCGACGAGACGATCGCACACGTGATCTCGAATGCGCACGTCGGCAACATCTACGTGAACCGCAACGTGATCGGCGCGGTGGTCGGCGTGCAGCCGTTCGGCGGCGAAGGGCTGTCGGGCACGGGCCCGAAGGCCGGCGGCGCGCTATACCTGCAGCGCCTGCTCGCGACGCGGCCGTCGGGCCTGCCGCGTTCGCTCGCGCAGACGCTGATCGCGGACGGCGCGGTGGAAGGCAGATCGGAAGAGCGTCGGGTAGGGAAAGAGGGTATGGCATGGGGTGGTGCTCGGAGGGAGGCGTGCAGTGAAGAGTATAGAAGATCAG
>NZ_JAAGPC010000329.1:0-5227 GCF_017104595.1 Burkholderia sp. Tr-20390
TCACCCCGTGCTCACCTTGCCGATCGCGGCGGCGACGCGCTGCCAGCGCGTGGGCAGCGTCGCGTCGACCTCGCCGGTCGCGGCGTGCGCGCGGCAGCCGCCGCGCTCGATCGACGCGTCGGTGCGCACGTTCCAGCCGAGCGCATCGAGATCGTCCTGCAGATAGGCTTCGACGACGGGCAGGTCGGCCGGATTCACCGCGAGATGCGGCGCGCCGGACAGCGCGGGTTCGGCCGCGAGCACGTCGCGCACGGCGGCAACCAGCGCGGCCGGATCGTGCTTCACGTGCTGGCGCACGACCTGCTGCGCGATGTCGAGCGCGAGCTGCGCGATGTCGGCGGCCAGATCGTGCTCGATGGTCGACACGGCCTCGCGGAACGACGCAGCGAGCGCCGCGAGCTGCGCGGCCTGTTCGCGCGCGTCGGCCTGGCCGGCTTCGAAACCCTGTTCGCGGCCCTGCTCGAAACCGGCCTGGTAGCCGAGCGCCTGGCCTTCGACATGGCCGGCCGCATGGCCTTCGGCGTGCGCGGCGTCGCGCACGCGCTGCAGTTCCTCGGCGAGCGCGGCGGCGGCCGCTGCCGCGTCGTCGGGCGGCGGCGGGGGCGGCGGCGGGTCGAACGACGCCATCTCCCACCGCTGGTAGGCGGTGAGGGTGCCCGCGCGATCGCTCGCCGAATCAGACATACGCGTCTTCCGCCTTGCCGCCGATCGCGATCGCGCCGCTCTCGGCCAGGTTGCGCACGATCTGCAGGATGCGGCGCTGCTGCGTCTCGACGTCGGACACGCGCACCGGGCCGCGCGCGTCGAGATCCTCGGCGAGCAGTTCGGCCGCGCGCTGCGACATGTTCGCGAGGAACTTCTGGCGCAGTGCCGGCGGCGCGCCCTTCAGCGCGATGATCAGCGTTTCCGACTCGACTTCCTTGAGCACCATCTGGATCGCGCGATCCTCGAGGTCGAGCAGGTTCTCGAACACGAACATCTGGTCGATGATCTTCTGCGCAAGTTCGGCGTCGTACTGACGCACGCTCTCGAGCACGCCTTCCTCATGCACGCTCGTCATGAAGTTCAGGATCTCGGCCGCGGTGCGGATGCCGCCCATCGGGCTGCGCTTCAGGTTGTCGCTGCCGGACAGCAGGCCCGTCAGCACGTCGTCGAGTTCGCGCAGCGCGGCCGGCTGGATGCCGTCGAGCGTCGCGATCCGCAGGATCACGTCGTTACGCAGCCGCTCGGTGAAGCACGACGCGATTTCCGATGCCTGGTCGCGGTCGAGGTGCACGAGGATCGTCGCGATGATCTGCGGATGCTCGTTCTTGATCAATTCGGCCACGGCGGCCGAGTCCATCCACTTCAGGCCCTCGATGCCGCTCGTGTCGCTGCCCTGCAGGATGCGGTCGATCAGCACGCCGGCCTTGTCCTCGCCGAGCGCCTTGGTCAGCACCGAGCGGATGTAGTCGCTCGAATCGAGCGACAGCGCGGTGTGCTGCTCCGCTTCCTTCGCGAATTCGTGCAGCACGTCCTCGACCTGCTCGCGCGTGACGTTCTTCAGCGCGGCCATCGCGGCGCCGATCTTCTGGACCTCGCGCGGCGCGAGGAACTTGAATACCTGCGCGGCTTCTTCCTCGCCGATCGACATCAGCAGGAGCGCGCTCTTGGTCAAGCCTTCAGCGTTCATCGGACACCCAGTTCTTCACGACGGTGGCGACGATCTTCGGATCCTGGCGGGCGATCGTGCGCGCGTAGTCGAGGTTGCGTTCGTAACGGTTCTTCTCGCTCTCGAACCCGAGCAGCAGCGAATCGGGTTCCTCGGCCTTCTCCGGCGCCGGCAGGCCGTCGAGCGCGACCGGATCTTCCGGCGCGGCGAGCGCCGGCGCGGCCGGCTCGGGCGGCGGGAACGCGCGGCGCATCGCCGGGCGCACGAACATGAAGTAGAGCGCCGCGGCGGCTGCCGCGATGCCGAGCCACTTCGCCGCTTCCTTCGCCATCGCGATCATGTCCGGCTGGCGCCACCACGGCAGGTCGGCGTACGGGTCGCTCGCGGTCGAGAACGCGCTGTTCACGACGTTCACCGAGTCGCCGCGCTTCGCGTCGTAGCCCATCGCATCCTTCACGAGCTGTTCGACCTGCGCGAGCTTCGCGGGCGGCAGCGGCTGCATCGTCACGTGGCCCTTCGCGTCGGCGACCGGCTGGTAGTTGACGACGACCGCGACCGACAGCCGCTTCACGCTGCCCATCGGCTGCTCGAGATGGCGGATCGTCTTGTCGACTTCGTAGTTGGTCGTCTGGTCCTTGCGGTCGCTCACCGGCGTCGTCTGCGGCGCGTTCGCGCCGTTGCCGGCGACGATCGGCGCGGATGCCGGCTGCGGCGGCGTGTTCGACAGCGCGCCCGGCACGCCCGACGCGCCGCCCTGCGCGAGTTCGGTCGAGCTGCTGGTCTGCTGGCTGCGGATCGCGGATTGCTGCGGATTGCCGTTCGGGCCGTAGCTTTCCGACGTCTGCTCGAGCTTCGAGAAATCGAGGTCCGCGCTGACCTGCGAGCGCGCGTTGCCCGCGCCGAAGATCGGCGCGAGGATCGCGTCGATGCGCTTCTGCGTGTTGTGCTCGACCTGCTGCACGTACTTGAGCTGGCTCGCGTCGAGGCCCGATGCCGACGCGGTCTGGGTCAGCAGGTTGCCGTCCTGGTCGACGATCGTCACGTTCTTCGCGGGCATGTCGGGCACGCCGGACGACACCATCCGCGTGATGGCCTGGACCTGGCCTTCGTCGAGGACGCGACCCGGGTAGAGGTCGATGAACACCGACGCGCTCGGCGCTTCCTTGTCGCGCACGAACACCGACGGCTTCGGGATCGCGAGATGCACGCGCGCGCCGCGCACCGCGTTGATCGATTCGATGGTGCGCTGCAGCTCGCCTTCGAGCGCGCGCTGGTAGTTGATCTGCTCGGCGAACTGGCTGATGCCGAATTTCTGGTTGTCCATCAGCTCGAAGCCGACCGAGCCGCCCTTCGGCAGCCCCATCGCGGCGAGCTTCAGGCGCGTTTCATGCACCTGGTTCGACGGCACGAGGATCGCGCCGCCGGCATCGGCGAACTTGTAGGGAACGTTTGCCTGCTGGAGCGCGGCAATGATCGCACCGCCGTCGCGATCCGACAGGTTGCTGTACAGCACGCGGTAGTCGGGCGCGCGGCTCCACAGCACGAGCGCGGTGATGACGGCGACCGCGAATGCGACGGCGATCAGGAACGGCAGCTTCGGGTTGCCCTTCATCCGCGAGATGCCGGGGATGCGTTCCGCGAAGCCGCCAAGCCCGAAGTCCGCGCCTGCGCCACCCACGCCTGGCAACGCGGCGGCCGCGGCGGCGCCTGGCGCCGGGCTGGCGAGGCCCGCGCGGGCGTCTGGGTTGATCAGCGAGTTGGCCTGCGAATCCATGCGTCGAGTTTCTCCGGAGCGGGACGACTGAGCTCGCTCGGACGAGCGGGCGGACAATGACACGATGCGATTATCGTGACCCGGGCCGCACTCCGATCGACCGAAAAGAGCGGGGTTTCCCCCGTACTTTCGCGGCTTTGACGCGCGGCGCGCTGCTATCCTTTTTCGGAATCCGGCATGGCGCGCGTGGTGCGGCGCCGGCGGATCTCCCGGTGCGTCCGGGTCTCTCTCTCAGTTTTGGGGACAGCATGACTGCGAACGTCAGCGGAATCGGTTCGGTGTTGCAACAGATGCAGTCGATGGCCGCGCAGGCGTCAGGCGGCGTCGCGAGCCCGACGGCGGCACTGGCCGGCTCGGGCGCGGCGACGGCCAGCACGTTCGCCAGCGCGATGAAGGCGTCGCTCGACAAGATCAGTGGCGACCAGCAGCACGCGCTCGGCGAGGCGCAGGCGTTCGAGGTCGGCGCGCCGAACGTGTCGCTGAACGACGTGATGGTCGACATGCAGAAAGCCAACATCGGCTTCCAGTTCGGGCTCCAGGTCCGCAACAAGCTAGTGAGCGCTTACAACGACATCATGCAGATGGCGGTTTGACACGGCGGCTATTCAGGGACACCGATCCGTGGACGGCCATCCGGCCTGGGCTGCGGGCCGGCCTTGCTGCGCCAGGCGGCACGCGCCGCTTGCCTAAAGCTTTCCAAATCCCTTCCGATAACTCCGGTGAAGGCCGCGTCGTGCGATGCACGGCGGCGGTTCCCGTATAGCCAAGGCACAACAAGGAGAAGCGCATGTTTTCCCCAGGACACGCTGGAGCCAGTGCATACGCGCGTGTCGGCGTCGAGACCGGGGTGATGGGCGCTTCCCCGCACCGGTTGATCGCGATGCTGTACCAGGGTGCGCGGCAGGCGGTTGCGCTCGCGCGCATGCATTTGCAGCAAGGCAATGTGTCCGCGCGCGGCGAAGCGATCGGCAAGGCGATCCGGATCGTCGACAGCGGGCTGAAGGCGTCGCTGAACCTCGATGCGGGCGGCGAGATCGCGGCGCGGCTGGATGCGCTGTATGCGTATATCACCCGGCGTCTGCTCGAAGCCAATGCGCAGGCGAGCGATGCGATGCTGGTCGAAGTCGACGGGCTGCTCGCGACGCTCGAGGAAGCATGGACGGGGATCGCCCCGGAAGTCGCGCGGATGGCCGCACAACAGGCAGTGGAAGCATCACGATGAATCGCAAGGCCGAATACTTCGAACGTTACGAGGCGCTCGCCGCCGTGTCGGGCCGGATGCTGGGCGCTGCCCGCAGCGCCGACTGGAGCGCGTTGCCGGAGTTGCAGGCCGAATTCATGCAGCTGGTCGACGGGTTGAGGGAGGCCGATCCGGGCGTCGTGCTCGACGAATCGGATCTCGGCCGCAAGCTCGACCTGATCCGCCGCATCCTGGCCGACGACGCCGCGATTCGCGATCTCGCGAGCCCGGATCTCGCGCGGCTGTCCGCGCTGTTCGAGGCGCGGCGCTCGACCAAGGTATTGACCGATCTCTACCGCGCGCGCGGGTAGGGCCCGTTTCCAGGGAAACGGGCGCGGGGGCGCACAAGCCCGTTGCGGCAGGCGCGCAGTTCCCGCGGACGGCACCGGCGTGCCGTGCCCGGATTCGCAACGATATGGCTGAGATGAGCAGGCTCCGATCATGACCGGTATCGACTCCGTTGCGGCGGCCCTGCTGGCGAGCCGCCTCGACAGCCTGCTGACCGGCACCGTGTCGGCGCCCGCGAGCGGCGGCGCGACCTCGCAGGTCGGCACGCCGGGCA
>NZ_JAAGPC010000330.1:0-205 GCF_017104595.1 Burkholderia sp. Tr-20390
TCAATAGCTGACGTACAGTGTCTGCATCCACATTCAGTGATGAGCGTCGACACCAATTAACTACTGTATACTATGCATCACCAGTCATGCTCCTATCGTGCACACTATCGTGCTGCTTCTTCTAATTCATTCCTTGTCATTCCCTTTTTCTTCTCTCTGTTTTTTTTTTCCTGACCCGCCCCCCACCGCCATCTACACCATGCCA
>NZ_JAAGPC010000331.1:0-5208 GCF_017104595.1 Burkholderia sp. Tr-20390
TGCCCCGGCGCGCTCGCGTCGGTGCTCGGCGGCCTGCCGGCCGATTTCAGCGCCCCGATCGTGATCGTCCAGCACGTCGACCGCGCGTTCGCCGAAGGCATGGCGCAATGGCTCGACGGCCAGACGCCGCTCGCCGTGCGCGTCGCGCGCGAAGGCGACCGCCCGCAGCCGGGCGTCGCGCTGCTCGCCGCGACCGACGACCACCTGCGCATCACCCGTGCCGGCACGCTCGAATACACGCGCGAACCGGCCGCCACGCCGTATCGCCCGTCGGTCGACGTGTTCTTCAACAGCCTGACCGAGCACTGGCCCGGCCGCGTGATCGGCGTGCTGCTCACCGGGATGGGCCGCGACGGCGCGATCGGCCTGAAGGCGCTGCGGATGAAGGGCTACCATACGATCGCGCAGGACGAGGCCACGAGCGCCGTGTACGGCATGCCGAAGGCGGCCGCGACGCTCGGCGCGGCGCGCGCGATCCTGCCGCTCGGGCGCATCGCGGGCGAGCTGGCGGCGCTCGCGAAAATCTGAGCCCGACGATGAACACGCGCAACACCCATGCCGGCCCTGCAACAACCGCAACAACCCGCCTCGACCATGACCATTGACCTGACTCGCCCGCCAGGCGGCCCCTACACGCCGCCCGTCGACGTGCCGGCGATGGTGCTGCTGGTCGATGACCAGACGATCGTCGCGGAAGCCGTGCGGCGCGCGCTCGTCGACGAGGAAGGCATCGATTTCCACTACTGCCCGCGTTCGGACGACGCGATGGCCACCGCGATCGAGACGCGGCCGACCGTGATCCTGCAGGACCTCGTGATGCCCGGCACCGACGGGCTGAGCCTCGTGAAGGCGTACCGCGCGAATCCGGCGACGCGCGACGTGCCGATCATCGTGCTGTCGACGCAGGAAGAGCCCGTGATCAAGAGCGCCGCGTTCGCGGCCGGCGCGAACGACTACCTCGTGAAGCTGCCCGATCGCATCGAGCTCGTCGCGCGCGTGCGCTACCACTCGCGCTCGTACATGAACCTGCTGCAGCGCGACGAGGCCTACCGCGCGCTGCGGCAATCGCAGCAGCAGTTGCTCGAAGCCAATCTCGAGCTGCGGCGCCTCACGCATTCCGACGGCCTGACCGGGCTGTCGAACCGGCGCTATCTCGACGAATACCTTGCCGCCGAGTGGCGGCGCGGCACGCGCGAGCGCAGCGAACTGTCGCTGCTGATGATCGACGTCGACAACTTCAAGCTGTACAACGACACGTACGGCCACGTGTCGGGCGACAGCGTGCTCAAGCAGATCGCGTCGACCATCGAGCGCTGCCTCGGCCAGTCGGGCGATCTCGCCGCGCGTTTCGGCGGCGAGGAATTCGCGGTCGTGATGCCGGCCACGTCGCCGGGCGCCGCGCGGCTGCTCGGCGAGAAGATCCGCCTCGCGGTCGAGGCGCTGCGGCTGCGGCACGCGCATTCGTCGACGGGCAACACCGTGACGATCAGCATCGGCGGCGCGAGCATCGTGCCGATGCCCGGCCTGCCGACGACGCTGCTGATCGAAGCGGCCGACCGTGCGCTCTACCGCGCGAAGCACGCTGGCAAGAACCGCGTCGAGATCGATGCGACGCCGACGGCGCCGGTCCCCGGCGGGTTCGGCGGGCCGCCCGTCGACTGAGCGCCGAACGCCGAACGCGCGCCACGCTCACACGGCGCCGAGCCGGCGCGCGTAGTCGCTCGGGTCCAGCGGGCGGCTGAACAGATAGCCCTGCTGCATGTCGCAGCCGATCTGCTGCAGGAACCACGATTGCGCCTGCGTCTCGACCCCTTCGGCCGTGACCTTCATCCCGAGCGAATGCGCCATCGCGACCACGGCCTGCGTGATCGCCACCGAGTCGTGATGATCGGGCACGCCCGACACGAACGAGCGGTCGACCTTCAGGTTGTGCAGCGGAAAGCGCTTCAGGTAGGCGAGCGATGAATAGCCGGTGCCGAAATCGTCGACCGAGATCCGCACGTTCATGTCCGTGAGCGCCTCGAGCATCGGCAGCACGGTGTCCGTGTCGTTCATCAGCAGTCCTTCGGTAATCTCGAGTTCGAGCGCGGACGGATCGAGCCGAGTCTGCGCGAGGCAGCGACCGACCGATTCGACGAGCCCTTCGTGGAACTGCCGCGGCGACAGGTTGACGGCCAGCATCAGGTCGGGCGCGATCGTGCGGCGCCATTCGGCCGCCTGCCGGCACGCGGTTTCGAGCACCCACTGGCCGATCGCGACGATCAGCCCCGTATCTTCCGCGACCGGAATGAACTCCGCCGGCGACATCGGCCCGAGCTCGGGGCTCGTCCAGCGCAACAGCGCCTCGGCGCCGACCGTGCGGCCGCTGCGCGCGTCGACGACGGGCTGATACGCGAGCCGCAGCATGTCCGACGACAGCGCGCGCCGCAGCGACTGCTCGATCGCGAAGCGGCGCTGCAGCCGCAGGTTGAGCTGCGCGGTGAAGAACGTGAAGTGGTTGCGGCCGCGCTGCTTCGCGTCGTACATCGCCGAATCGGCATTGCGCATCAGCGTGACGGCATCGTCGCCGTCGCGCGGCGCGACGCTGATCCCGATCGACACGCCGAGCCAGTATTCGTTGTTCGCGATCGCGAACGGCTTCGCGATCGCGTCGATCACCTCGCGCGCGAGCACCGCGAGCCGGTCGGGATCGTCGCAGTCGTCGACGAGGATCACGAACTCGTCGCCGCCGACCCGCGTCAGCGCGTGCTGGCCGCCGCCGCAGGCCGCGAGCCGCGCGGCCACGCTGCGCAGCAGCGCGTCGCCCGCGTCGTGGCCGGCCGTGTCGTTGACCTTCTTGAAACCGACGAGATCGATGAACAGGATCGCGACGCGTGCGGGCCCGCCCGCCGCATCGTGTCCGCCGAACAGCTCGCGCATGCGGTCGCCGAGCCAGCGGCGGTTGTAGAGGCCCGTCAGCGCATCGCGCGTCGCCAGGTAGCGCAACTGCTGCTGCGCCTCGCGCACGGGGCCGATGTCGTTGAACGACACGAGCACCGAATCGGCCTGCGTCTCGCCCGGCCTCACGATCGGCACCGCGTTGCCGCGCACCCAGATGATGTCGCCGTCCGCCAGGCCGAAGCCGACCGTGTAGCCGAGCATCGGCGTGGAAGTCTCGAGCGCGCGCCGGCTCGGCCAGTCGTCGGGCGCGATCGGCGTGCCGTCCTCGTGCAGCTTGCGCAGGATCACCGTCGACAGCCGGCGGCCGACGAGGTCGCCCCTCACGCGCATCATCCGGTTCGCACTCGGGTTGCTCGCGATGACGATGCCGTCGCGCGACACCACGAGGATCCCTTCGTTCAGGCTGTTGACCACGAGCCGGTGATGTTCCTCGCTGCGCGCGAGCTGTCGCGCGATCCGGTCCTGGTGCACCGCGAGGCCGACGCTGTTGCCGATGTCGCGCAACAGTTCGGTTTCCTCGTCGCCCGGCCGGCGCGGCGTGCGGTAATAGACGGCGAATGCACCGAGCACGACGCCCGCGTCGTCGAGGAACGGCACCGACCAGCACGCGCGCAAGCCCAGCGGCAATGCGACGGCCCGGTAGTCGGCCCACAGGGGATCGGTTTCGATGTCTTCGACGACGACCATCCGGCGCAGGTACATCGCCGTGCCGCACGAGCCGGCCGCAGGCCCGATCGACGCGCCTTCGATCGCCGCGCTGTACCGCACGGGCAGCGATGGCGCGGCACCGACGTGCACGTGCACGCCGTCGGTGTCGAGCAGCAGGATCGTGCACGACGCGCCGTCGCCGAGCAACGCCTCGGCGCGCCGGCAGACCTCGACGAGCAGCTCCGGCAGCGGTGTGTTGCGCGTGATCAGCCTCAGCACGCTTTGCTCGGACGCGAGCACTTCCGCCGCGAGCCCGAGACTGTAACGAGAACTTTGCGGTTCGGTATTCAAATTGAATCCTGCCGTCTGTCCGATCGGGTCTGATGCGCCCGATTCGTTTTCGATCCTTCGTGCCGTATTTCGCTCCGGGTTTACGCCGATGCCCGGTGCGCCCCGTATTGCGCGCGGTGCCAACACGCGCCGAAATACATTTAACACCAATCCGTGACAAGCGGCGCATCCACGTGCATCAGGGCTTACGCGTGGTCGGCACGGCGGTTGCAGCTGGCAGTCAGCTCGCCGAAAGACTTGCGCACGGCGCGACAACCCGGGGCAACGCCGCGCGTGGTGCGCGGCGAGCCTGCAAACCGTTCGTCAGATTGTGGCGGCGCCCGGCTCCGTTCGCCTTCATGCCACCGCGCCGGGTTCCATGCGCGTCACGGCCTTCAATGCATCGATCGCGGCCGCGACCGACACGCCCGCGGGTGCCGAATACAGCGCGCCGACCGTGTCCGGCATCGTCGACAGCTTCAGCGGCAACCGGCCGACCCGCTCCCCCGCGCGCACGGCCAGCTCGAACGCGCGGGCCGACTGCACGAACAGGCAAGGCGACTGCCCGGCCACCACGCGGTTGGTCTGCCATGACACCGATTCCATCAGCACGGGCGGTGGCGGCAAGCCCGCATTCGCGAACTCGGCATCCAGCGCCGTGCGCGCGGGCGACCCGAGCGGCGGCGCGATCCACGGGAACGCGGCCGCGTCGCGCCAGCCGATCCGCGCGCGCCTGAGCAGCGGATGGCGCGGCCCGCACACGACGATCATGTCGTCGCGATACAGCGGCGCGACGTCGAGCCCCGTGCTCAGCGCCGACGCGTCGAGCCGGCACACGAGCAGGTCGAGCTCGTGGCGCTGCGCCTGCGCGAGCATCCGGTCGAGCGTGTCCTCGCGCACGTTGAGCTGCACCGCGCGGCCGGCTTCCCGCAGCCACGCCAGCGCGCCCGGAATCAGTTGCGGCGCCATGTTCGGCAGCAGGCCGATCGACACCGGGCGGCCGGTGCCGGTGCGCAACGCATCGAACGCGGGCGCGACGCCGCGCATGTCGGTCAGCACGCGGCCGATGCATTCGAGCAGCGCATCGCCGTAGACGGTCGGCGCGACGCGCCGCGACGTGCGTTCGAACAGCGGCAGGCCGAGCGCGTCCTCGAGCTCGCGCAGCCATTTCGACAGCGCGGGCTGCGTGATCGCCGCGGCCTCGGCCGTGCGCGCGAAGCTGCGCGTGCGCCCGAGCGAGTCGAGCGTTTCCATGTCGCGCACGCGCAGCCGGCGCAGCGCCTGCGCGAT
>NZ_JAAGPC010000332.1:0-4931 GCF_017104595.1 Burkholderia sp. Tr-20390
TCGCGGAGGCCGTCGCAGCGCAGGTCGACGCGCTGCGCGCGCGCGAAGCGACGCTCGCGAGCGGGCTGCCGCCCGCCGCGCTGTCGATCGCGTGCGCATCGGCCAACCTCACCGACACGCTCGCCGCGTCGCTGAACGCACTCACGCCCGCGCTCGCGCAGTTCGGCGCCGAAGGGCTCGCGCCGTTCCTGCCGCGCTGGCACGCGCTGCACGCGTACGCGGGGCGCGAAGTCGTGCTGCTCGAACAGGGCGTCGAACGCGTGCGCGGCATCGCGACGGGCATCGACGCGACCGGCCAGTTGCTGCTCGATACGCCGGACGGCGTGCAGGCGATCGCCGCCGGCGACGTATCGCTGCGCGAAGCGCAATGAACGAGCCGCACCTGCTGATCGACGCCGGCAACAGCCGGATCAAGTGGGCGCTCGCCGATTCGCAGCGCACGCTCGTCGAGACGGGCGCGTTCGGCCACACACGCGACGGCGGCGCCGATCCCGACTGGTCGGCCCTGCCGCGTCCGCGCGGCGCGTGGATCTCGAACGTCGCGGGCGCCGACGTGGCCGCCCGGCTCGACGCGCTGCTCGACGCACGCTGGCCGGGCCTGCCGCGCACGACGATACGCGCGCGTCAGACGCAGTGCGGCGTGACGAACGGCTATACGACGCCCGACCAGCTCGGCAGCGACCGCTGGGCCGGACTGATCGGCGCGCACGCGGCGTTTCCGGGCGAGCACCTGCTGATCGCGACGTTCGGCACCGCGACGACGCTCGAGGCGCTGCGCGCGGACGGCCGCTTCACGGGCGGGCTGATCGCACCGGGCTGGGCGCTGATGATGCGCGCGCTCGGCACGCACACCGCGCAGTTGCCGACGCTGACCACCGACATCGCGAGCGGCCTGCTCGCCGGCGCACCGGCCGAACCGTTCCAGGTCGATACGCCGCGCTCGCTGTCGGCCGGCTGCCTGTATGCGCAGGCCGGGCTGATCGAACGCGCGTGGCGCGATCTCGCGGATGCCTGGCAGGCGCCCGTGCGGCTCGTGCTGGCCGGCGGCGCAGCGGACGACGTCGCGCGTGCGCTGACGCTCCCGCATACGCGGCACGATGCGCTGATCCTGTCCGGGCTCGCGCTGATCGCCGCGGAAGCGGCAACCGCCACGCCGACGCAGGCGTGACGGAAAAGCGCCGGCATCGCGCCGGCGCACGGCAACGCGAGCCCGTGCGGGCCTGCGTCACGATGACGGTGAAGCACGGGCGGCGCCATGCTGGACGCCCGCGCGCACGGTCAACGGCAGGAACGAGAACGAATGAAATCGCCGGCGATGCGGCCGGCCCGATTGAATGACGTGAACCACGTCAATGACGACGAGGAGTGTCGACGATGCTGCGCTGGCTGATCGCTGTTCTCTTTCTCGCCAACATGCTCGCGTTCGTGGTGGCGCGCGGCGTGTTCGGGCCGCTGCCGGCGGCCGGCCCGCGCGAACCCGGTGTGCTGGCGCGACAGGTGCGGCCCGATGCGCTGCGCGTGACGCCGCTCGCACGGGCCACCGACCAGCCCGTCATCGGCGGCCCGATCGCGCCGCCGTCCGTCACGGCCGAGCCGCTCGCGGCGTCCGCGCCCTGACGGCGCCGGGCCGCGCTCAGGACTGCTGCGCGCGCACCTTCTTCAGCAACGCGGTGGTCGAGCGATCGTGCTCGAACGGGATCGCCAGCGCCCGGCCACCCCAGCCACGCACCAGCGCCGATTCCGGCAACGCATCCATGTCGTAGTCGCCGCCCTTCACGAGGATGTCCGGCCGGACCGCCTCGATCAGCGACACCGGCGTCTTTTCCTCGAACGTCACGACCCAGTCGACGCTTTCCAGCGCCGCGAGCAGCGCCGCGCGGTCTTCCTGGCGATTGATCGGCCGGTCGTCGCCCTTGCCGAGCATGCGTACCGATGCGTCGCTGTTCACGCCGACGATCAGGCATGCGCCGAGCGCCTTCGCGTCGGCAAGATAGGTGACGTGGCCGCGATGCAGGATGTCGAACACGCCGTTGGTGAACACGACGGGCGACGGCAGCGACGCGCGCAGGGCGACGAGGGCATCACGGGTGATCAGCTTGCGTTCGAAGGTGGCGGACATGATGGGAGTCGGACGGAATGGGCCACGGCGCACGCGGCGGCGGCGCCAGATAAAAAGCCCGCCGGACTGACCGGGCGGGCTTCATGCAACGGGTGCGACATCGCGCAACGCGGCCGGCGCGATTCACGCCGGCTGCGGCGCCAACCGGCCTCAGGCCGGCTGCGCGGCCGACGACGGGCCGCTTTCGGCCTGCAGGCGGCCGGTGACTTCCTTGCGGTAGCGGTTCAGCTCCTGCGCGGTCGCGAACGTGCGCTCGAACAGGATCGACAGGTTGTGCAGGATCCGCTCGACCACCTTCTTTTCCCACTCGCCGTCGAAGCGGATCTGCTCGTCGAGCCAGCGTTCGAGCCATTCCGGATCGGGCAGGCGCGACTGCACGGTGTCGCGCGGGAACAGCGCCTGGTTCACGTGCAGGTTGGTCGGGTGCAGCGGCTTCTCGGTGCGGCGCGCCGACGCCATCAGCACGCCGATCTTCGCGAATGCGGCACGCGCGACGTCGCCGCAGTTGTTCAGCGCCTTCTTCATGTAGCGCAGGTACGCGCCGCCGTGGCGTGCTTCATCGCGCGAGATCGTTTCGTAGATCTGCTTGATGACCGGCTCGGTGTGCCAGTCGGCCGCGCAACGGTACCAGTGGTTCAGGCGGATCTCGCCGCAGAAGTGCAGCATCAGCGTCTCGAGCGGCGGCGCCGGGTCGAACTGGAAGCGCACCGCGTGCAGTTCCTCTTCGGTCGGCACCATTTCCGGCTTGAAGCGGCGCAGGTATTCCATCAGCACGAGCGAATGCTTCTGCTCTTCGAAGAACCACACGCTCATGAACGCGGAAAAGTCGCTGTCGTGCTGGTTGTCGCGCAGGAACATTTCCGTCGCGGGCAGCGCCGACCATTCGGTGATCGCGTTCATCTTGATCGTCTTCGCCTGCTCGTCGGTGAGCAGCGAAGCGTCGAACTTGTCCCACGGAATGTCCTTCTCCATGTCCCAGCGGACGGCTTCGAGCGATCGGTAAAGTTCCGGATAAAGCATCGTGTTCATGATGGTCCCACCCCTGTTCTGCGCAATGCGACTTCTCTAAACGTGACTGTTGCCGCGCAAGCGCGCCCGAGCGCGCCTTTTGCAGCCAAGACTCTAATTTTACGCGGGAAACCGGCCAGCCGGACGGTGATTCCTCGTCCGGCAGCCGGGCGGCCGCGCCGCCGCCGTTGCGGCATGCCGCAGCCACGCTCCGCGAACGGAACCGGCTGCACGCTTGCCTGAGTGGGGGGCCGGCGCTGGCCGGCTCGTTGGCGCGCCCGTCCCCTGCCCCAGGCGGGTTCCCCGAAAGGTCCCGTGCGGATGCCGGATCGGCGGGCTGCTCGATATGGTGTATACGGCGGCGGCCATGATATCACGCGTGCATGACGGTTCCGAGACGCCTGCCCGGTCGTGCGCCGCCAATCGCGGTGCGGCGATCGGTCGCGGCCGACCGTCGCGAAAACGCAACCTTACATTCTCCTGCAAGCATCAGACCCGTATTTCTCCGGTCGCGAGGCCGTCTTCCGGCGGGATGCCGGCGGCCGGCGCGCTGCCGCCGTCCGCCCGCGCGATCCAGCCGGTCAGCGTGTCGCGCTGCGCACGCCCGTCGCGATAGCCGAGCTCGATCAGTTCGCGCGTGAACGCCTCCTCGAACAGCAGGTAGCTCGCGAACGACGCGCCGGCCGGCTGGCTGCCGCCGATCGCGCCGAGCAGCCCGCGCATCGTCGCCGGCATCTGCTTGAGGTGCTTCGCGGCGATCAGCTCGATGCGCTCGGACGGCGCGATCGCGAGCACGTCGACGTGCCGCCAGCCGCTGTCCATCTCGACCTGGTGCGGCAGGTGCTCGATCATCCGGTTGATGTGCTCGATACGCTCGATGTCCGAGCCGATCGAGTCGAGGAACACGCTCGCGAGCACCTGCTGGCCGATCTGCGCGGGCGTCGGGTAGCCGCGCACCAGCCCGTGGCCGTTCGCGGCCGGAATCTCGGGCCGCGGGTCGGCCGCGCCGATCACGACGATCCGGTCCGCGCCGAAGTGGATCGCCGGCGACAGCGGCGCGATCTGCCGGATCGAGCCGTCGCCGAAGTATTCGATCTGCCCGTCGAGCACGAGCGGCACGGCCGGGAACACGAACGGAATCGCCGACGACGCGAGCAGGTGCGACGCCGACAGGTCGACCAGCCGCGCGGTGCGCTGCGCGCGCCGCCACGCCTGGATCGGCTGGGCGGCCTGGTAGAACGTGAGGTGCCGCCCGCTCGAATAGCTGAGCGCCGTCACCGCGAGCGCATGCAGCAGGCGCGCCTCGAGCATCTGCTCGATCCGGTGGAAACTCAGCTCGCGCTGCAGCAGGTGCGCGAGCGGCGCATTGTCGAGCAACCCGCGCGGCGAACGGCGGGCCGCCCAGCCGAAGGTCATCGCCGCGAGCCAGCGTGCGCCGGCGCCCGCGATGCCGAGCCAGTCGGTGCGATACACGTAGTCGGCGCGCAGCGGCTCCCAGAATTCGAGCAGGCGCCGCACGCCGTGGGAAAAATCGTCCGCGTGGCTCGCGATCGACGTTGCGTTGATCGCGCCGGCCGACGAGCCGCACACGACCGCGAACGGCAGCGTGTGCCGCAGCGGATCGGCCTCGCGCGCGATTTCGGCCAGCGCTTTCAGCACGCCGACCTGATAGGCGGCACGTGCGCCGCCTCCCATCAGAACGAGCGCGAGCCGCATGATCGACCTGCTACCTGCGCCGCGTCACGTCGAGCGCTTCGGCGGACGGGTTTCGGGCGACGATGCGGCGGCCGCGCGCGCCGCGGCC
>NZ_JAAGPC010000333.1:0-5088 GCF_017104595.1 Burkholderia sp. Tr-20390
AGGTTGCGGCCCGCGACGCGTTGCAGGGCGTCGTCGATCGTCGCAAGCAGCGCGGGCGGCGCCGGCTGGCGCGCGTTCGCGGCGGCGCAGCGTTCGTAGTGATCGGTGACGCCGGCCAGCACGCGGTCGATCGCGTCGGGCACGTCGCCGGACAGCCGGCGGCGCGAGCGGCGCAGGTCGAGCGCATTGAGCGCGATGCGCAGGTCGCGGAAGCTTTCGATCGACGGGTGGCGATGATCGTCGGACGCGCCGAGGCGCGGCAGCAGCTGAGTGACGCGGTCGAGCATCCGCGACGCGTGGTTGCGCTGGTCGTCGAGCGGTTGTGTCGACGCGGAGCGCGCGACGTCTTCCCAGCCCGAGCGCAGCAGGCGCCGCACCGCGAGTTCCGCGCCGAACGGCCGTGTCGCACGGGTCCATACATAGGCGAACAACAACCCGGCGACACCCGCGAGGTTGCTGTTCAGGAACACGAAGAAATCGGCATCGTACGCACCCTGGATGCTGATGAAGGTGGCCGTGTTCACGGCGACGAGCATCGTCACCATGTTGAACTGCGGGCGCGGCAGCAGCGTGCCGATCAGGATGAACGGGCCCGCGAACATCACGACGAGCATCGCGAAATCGTGCACGTGCGGCAGCACGACGAACAGGTACAGGCCCGCGAACACGACGCTCGCGGTCGTCGCGAGGAAGAACTTGAACACCAGCGGCGCGGGCTCGTCGAGCGCGGCGAAGAAGCTGCACGACACGGCCACGAGCGTGACGGCGGCGGCGCCGTCGTGCCAGCCGGACGCGATCCACAGCCAGCTCGCGAACACGATCGCGGCGACGACGGTCAGCGTCGAGAACAGCATCATCCCGCGATCGAAGAAGCGCTCGGTGCCGCCAAGCCGCCAGTGCCGGTAGCGCGGCTGCCAGACGCCCGCTTCGTTGCCGATCAGCGCGCGCAGCGAGCGGCAGTCCTGCCAGATGTCGATGACCTGGCGCAGCCGCCATAGCGCGTTCGACAGCAGCGCACCGTCCCAGCTCGCGAGCGCGTCGTCGGCCGGCTGCAGCGCGGCGATGCGTTCGCGCAGGCGTTGCGCGACCGGGTCGTCGGTCATGTCGCCGTCGGTGCCGGCCCGGACGGCCGGCAGCGGCGCGTCGAACCATGTCGCGGCATCGGCGAGCAACTCGTCGAGCCCGGCCGGCCGGATGTGCAGGTCGCGCATCAGCGCGATCAACGGATCGGCGAGCGACGACATCAGCGGCAGGAACAGCTGCATCCGGCCCGCGAGCGCCTGTGCCCGCGCGAGGATGCGCGGGTGCGCATGGTCGTAGCTCAGCTGGCTCAGCAGGAATTCGAGGCCCGTGATGGTCGCCGCGAGGCGTTGCCGGCACGCGGACAGCGCCTTGCCGGCAATGTGCCCGGACAGCGTCTCGCGGCCGTAGAACGCGGCATCCTTGAACCACGCGTCGGTGCGCTCGATCAGCGTCGGCGCGAGCCGGTTCGGGAAGATCGCGCTGCCGACCACGCTCGCGCACACGATGCCGAGCACGATCTCCTCGGTACGTGCGATCGCGACGTCGAACACGGTGGACGGATCGGTCACGGTCGGCAGCGCGACCAGCGGCATCGTGTAGCCGGCGAGCATGAACACGTAGCTGCGCGCGGTGCGATCGGAGATCGCGAGGTAGAGCAGCGTGCCGCACCAGGTGGCGACGATGATCGCGAACAGCAGCGGCGTCTCGACGAACGGCGGCACGAAGAAGATCGCGGCGGCCGCGCCGAGCGCGGTGCCGAGCGCGCGATAGAGCGCCTTCGAGCGCGTTGCGCCGACAAACGGGTTCGACACGATGTAGACGCTCGCCATCGCCCAGTACGGGCGCGGCAACTGGAAATACAGACCGAGATACAGCGCCAGCATCGACGCGGCAAACGTCTTGCCCGAGAACAGCCAGTCGCGAAGGCTCGGATAGGTCATGACGTGGCGTCGCCGGTGTGGGAGGCGCGTGCGGCGGGCGTGTGCGACTCGGACGCATTGAAGGCGTCGAGCACGCGCAGCGTCGCTTCGAGATCGGCGCGCGTGACACCCTTGAGCACCTGTGCGCGCAGCACGCGCAGGTCTTCCTCCATCTTCGCGGTGACCGCGCGGCCGGCGGCCGTCAGCGAGATCGTTTTCGCGCGGCGGTCGTGCGGATCCTCGTCGCGGCGCGCGAGGCCGGCCGCGCACAGCTGGTCGAGCAGGCGCACGAGCGATGGCCCCTCGATGCCGACGTATTCGGCGAGCGTGCCCTGGCGCACGCCTTCGCCGAGGCGCCCGGCGATCAGCAGCGGCGTCGCGCACGCCTCGGACACGTTGTACGTGGTCAGCACGCCGTCACTGGTGCGGCGCCACTTGCGCGCGGACAGCACGAGAAGGCTGCTGACGGCGAGGCGGAGGTCGTGCAGATTGGTCATGGGCGAGATGATAGGGGCAAATTAATTCGATAGCAAACTATCGTTTTTGTCACCCGGATGACATGCTGCGCGCGGTTCGGCCCGCTCGTTTGAAGCAATTTAAGCGGCGTGCCGGGGATGGTCAAGCTGTAAGGATGTGCCGGCACGGGTGGTGCGTTTGGCGGCTGCGATCGAATGGTCAGACGAAAGTCGTCCGGTCGGGCCGCTCGGCAGGTCAGGCAGGTTCGAAGCCGGGGTTCGGGAAATCCGGCTTCGCGAAACGGCGCGCGGCGTGCATATTGAGGCCGTTGCAAGCCACCCGGAGATTCCGCACGTGTCCCTTTCATCCTCTCAGCCCCCTGGCCAGGCGTCGCTCGACGCATGGCTGGGCAAGACCGAAACGCTCGGCGACGACATCACCGCGTTCCCGCTGAACGCGCTGGCCGCCACGCTCGACCGCCCGTCGCCCGGCGATGTCGTGCCGCCGATGTGGCACTGGCTCTATTTCCTGCCCGTCGCGCCACTGGCCGAAGTCGGCCCCGATGGCCATCCGAAGCGCGGCGGCTTCCTGCCGCCCGTGCCGCTGCCGCGCCGCATGTGGGCCGGCGGCCGCCTGACTTTCCATGCGCCGCTACGTACAGGGCGGCGCGCGACGCGCGAATCGACGATCGAGAACATCGAGGACAAGACGGGACGCAGCGGCCGGCTCGTCTTCGTGACGGTGCAGCACCGGATCGAGTGTGACGGCGCGTTGTGCGTCGAGGAAGAGCACGACATCGTCTATCGCGATGCGCCGCAGCCGGGCTCGCCGGCGCCGAAGCCGGTCGTGGCGCCGGCAGGCGAGACGTGGTCGCGCACGGTCACGGCCGACGCCGTGATGCTGTTCCGCTATTCGGCGCTGACCTTCAACGGTCACCGCATCCACTACGACCGCAGCTACGTGACGCAGGAGGAGGGCTATCCGGGGCTCGTCGTGCACGGCCCGCTGATCGCGACGCTGCTCGTCGATCTCGTGCATCGCGAGCGGCCCGACGCGACGCTCGCGAGCTTCGCGTTCCGCGCGGTGCGCCCGACGTTCGACGGGGAGCCGTTCACGCTGTGCGGCCAGCCTTCGGATGACGGCCGGACGATCGAGCTGTGGGCGAAGGATCGCGACGGCTGGCTGACGATGCAGGCCACCGCGACGCTTGCGTGACGGCCTTCGTTCCGGTCATCCGCGTGCGACAAAAGCCGTACCCGGGTGACCGTTGTCGCACGCGGCAAGCCGGCCGGATGCGCACTCGGCCAGCCCCGACGTTCGTCGGCAAACCCCTGTAAGCTGCTGGCAGGTCGCGCGCCGTTCGCCGGACCAGGCGATGCGCGCCGGTCCATCCCCCTTCCACGCAGCGCATCAGGAGCACGCATCTTGGCCACCTACATCGTGTTTACACGTGAAAGCATGCAGGACCAGCAGGAATTCGACCTCTACCAGAGCAAGGTTGGCGCAACGCTCGCCGGGCATCCGGTGAAGGTGCTCGCAGCCTACGGGCCGCAGGAGACGCTCGAGGGCGAAGGCCCGGAAGGCGTCGTGATCGTCGAATTCCCGTCGAAGGAAGCCGCGCACGCGTGGTATCACGGCCCGGAATACCAGGCCGTCGCCCAGCACCGCTTCAAGGGCGCGCGCTATCGCGCCGTGCTGGTCGAAGGCGCCTGAGCGACGTGCATCGGGTGAGTCCGGCGGCGCGCCGCGACGCCGGACACCCGGCCCGACGATGAAACCATCGACTTCCGCCACCGCGCCCGTTCGCCCGCCGATGGGCCGCGTCACGACCGTGTTGCTCGCGATCAGCGTGCTGTTCTATCTGGTCGCCATGTTCACCGCGCCGTTCCGCACCGGCGCGCCCGCTCCGCATCCATGGGCCGACGGCTGGCAGGTGCTGTTGACGGGCTGGATGGGCGTGCTCGTCGGTATCTATGCATGGCTCGCGAATCCGCTCGTGTTCGCCGCCTGGCTGCTGACCGCGAAGCGCTACCGCGCGCAGGCGGTCGTGCTGGCCGGTCTGGCGTTGCTGTTCGGGATGAGCTTCCTGTCGCAGCACCAGATTGCCGTCGACGAAGCCGGGAACGTCGAACCCGTGCATCTCGACGCGATCGGCTATTGGTGCTGGCTCGCGAGTTTCGCCGTGGCGGCGGTTGGTGCGGCGTTGTTGCCCGGGCGGACGAAGACGGGCTGATTGATTGCGGATGGGCACAGAGGTGATGCCGCCCGACATCGCAACGATCCTCGACATCGGCACGTGACGCGGTGTGGCGTCTCGCGTGCCGATGCGTTGAAGGCGCGACACCGATGGCGCGCCTTCGACCCTCACCCGATGTGCGCCTGCAACGCACGCAGCCAATACGACACCGCGACCGCGCCGCCGTCCGGCGTGCCGATCGCGCGTTCGCCGAGATAGCTCGCGCGCCCGGCGCGCGGCGTCATGCGTGCGGTTTCCTGCGCGCCGTGCTCGGCGGCTTCGACTGCCGCGGCCCAGGCGCCGGCGGGATCGCGATCGTTGTCGAGCGCACGCTCGAATGCCGCGACGGCCGGGACCAGCGCATCGAGCATCGTGCGGTCGCCGGCATGCGCGCCGCCCAGTTCGCTGATCGATTCCACCGCGCCGCGGAACGCCGCGGCCGAGTCGCGCGCC
>NZ_JAAGPC010000334.1:0-4801 GCF_017104595.1 Burkholderia sp. Tr-20390
TGGCCGGGCGTGCCGCCGCGCGTTCCGCGTCGTGCACGAGCGCGCACAGTCGCGCATTGACGGGCGCCTGCCCGCCGAAGTGCGCGGCCAGCCGCACGACCTCGCCGTTGATCCACTCGACTTCCGTCGCCCGCCCCGCCGCGAGATCGTCGGACATCGACGAACGCGCGAGCGGGTCGATCGCGAGCATCCGGCCGCCCAGCACGCGAAACGCCGGATCGGGCAAATCGAGCACGGCCGGGAGCCACCCGGCCGGCAACGGCGTCAGCCGCGCGGGCCGGATCGCGGCCCGCGCCAGCCAGTGCAGCGCTTCGCGCTGCGCAAGCGCGACGCAGCGCCGGTACGCACGTTGCGCGAGTTCGTCTCGCAGCGACAGGTTCGCGAGCGCGTTGACCGCGTTGTTCAGGTTGAGCAGCAGCTTCGCCCATTGCACGGCCCGCATGTCGCGATGCAGCGCGAGCGGCAGCCCGGCACGCGCGAACGCGCCGGCGAACGGCGTCAGCGCGGGGGAGGCTTCGGCCGCCAGCGCGCCGGCCGATCCCTGGTGAAACGCACCGGGCGCGCGCTCGATCACGTTGAACGGCACCATGCCGGCCAGCACGGTGGCTTGCGGTAGCGCTTCGCGCAGCACGTCGGCGTTGTGCAGGCCGTTCTGGAAACTGATCACGACCGTGCCGGGCCGCAGCACGCCGGCAAGCTGCGCCGCGACCTCACGCGTCGCGGCCGATTTCACCGCCACGAGCACGAGCCGCGCGGCGGCCGCAGCCGCCGGATCGGTCTCGAACACGACATCTGCCGGCGCGAGTGTCGCGCGATAGCCGCGTCGGTCGGTCAGCGTCAGCCCGTGCCGATGAATCGCGTCACCGATCCGCGCGCGGCCGACGAGCGTCACGTTCGCGCCGGCCGCCGCAAGCCGTCCACCGAGATAGCAGCCGACCGCGCCCGCGCCGAACACGCAAACCGGGGCGTCAGACATGCGAATGCGCGCCGCCGTGCACGGGCCCGGCCCGCCGCTCGACTTCGCGGCGCACGTCGCTGCGCAACCCCGCGAAGAACGCGACCTCGGCAACGACGAACAGCGGCCCGACCATCAGGCCGACCATATCGTCGACGAACGCGGGCTTGCGCCCCTCGAACCAGTGCCCGACGAACTGCACGATCCAGCCGACGACGAACGCGCCGATGCCGATCGCGAGCCATTGCGCCGTGGGCAGCAGTGCGAGCGCCTGCGCGGCCCACAGGCCGAGCGCGAACAGCGCGGTCATCACGATCCCGAACCGCAGGTCGAGACGCAGGTAGAACACCGCGAACGCGACGGCCAGCAGCAGCGCCGGCGACAGCGCGATGCCGGCCAGCATCCCGAGCGCCGGCCGCGACAGCAGCACCTCGACCGCGAACACGATCATCGGAATGCCGACCAGATGCGTCGCGATATTGCGCGCGTCGCGGTGGTAGGCCGCATACTGGGCAAGATGGTCTTCGAGTGTCTTCATCGCGTCTCCTGGTCCATGGTTGAGCGCTATGATGCGCGTCACGCCCGAGAACCTCTGTCAGCTACCCGACATCGCGTGCCCATGCCCTCTTCGCTCGCCCCGTACCTGCCGCAGATCGAAGCGAACCCGTGGTTCGCCGCGCTGCCGCCCGCGTTGCGCGCGAACCTGCTCGCCCGCGCGGCGCTGCGCCGGCTGCCTGCCGGCCAGGCGCTGTTCCGGCGCGGCGACCCGCCATGCGGGCTGTACGCGGTACTGGCCGGTTCACTCACGATAGGTGCGGTCGACCCGCAGGGCAAGGAAGCGCTGCTGACGGTGGCCGAGCCCGTCACCTGGTTCGGCGAAATCGCGCTGTTCGACGGCCAGCCGCGCACGCACGACGCGATCGCGCTCGACGACGCGCTGCTGCTGCACGTGCCGCAGGCCGCGCTGCTCGCGATCCTCGATGCGACGCCGCAATACTGGCGGCAATTCGCGCTGCTGATGGCGCAGAAACTGCGCCTGAGCTTCCTGACCGTCGAATCGATGAGCGTGATGCCGGCCGCGCAGCGGCTCGCCGCCCGGCTGCTGATGATCGCCGACGGCTACGGCGGGATCAGCGCCGGCCGCACCCGCATCCGGCTGTCGCAGGAAAAGCTCGCGGCGATGCTGTCGCTGACGCGGCAGACCACCAACCAGTTGCTGAAGGCGCTGCAGGCCGACGGCGTCGTGCGGCTGCACGTCGGCGAGATCGAGCTCGTCGACGTCGATGCGCTGCGGCGCGCGAGCGGGTTGCCCGACGGCATGCGCTGAGGTTCCGCACCAGCGCCACGCGGCCTCCCCACCGTCACCGCGTTGCGCTATCGTGGCGGCTCGTCCGTTCATCCGCCCGCCTCGCCTTGAGCACGTCGACCGCCTCCGCTCCCTCCCGCCATCCGTGGCCTGTGTTCATCGCGTTCCTGCGGCTCGGCCTCACGTCGTTCGGCGGCCCGGTCGCGCATCTCGGCTACTTCCGCACCGAGTTCGTCACGCGGCGCGGCTGGCTCACCGAGCGCACGTATGCGGATCTCGTCGGGCTATGCCAGTTCCTGCCCGGGCCCGCAAGCAGCCAGGTCGGGATGGCGATCGGCCTCGCGCGCGCCGGCTACGCGGGCATGTTCGCTGCGTGGCTCGGCTTCACGCTGCCGTCGGCGCTGCTGATGATGCTGTTCGCGCTCGGCGTGCATGCAACGGGCGCGCCGATCGAAGCCGGTGCGCTGCACGGGCTGCGCATCGTGTCGGTCGCCGTGATCGCGCAAGCCGTGTGGGGGATGGCGCGCACGCTGTGCCCGGATGCGCGCCGCGTCACGCTGATGGCCGCGGCCGCCTGCGTCGCGCTGCTCGCGCCGGCCGCGTGGACCCAGGTTGCGGTGATCGTCACGGCCGGGTTAGCCGGCCTCGTGCTGCTGCCGCAGCCGCCGCGTGGCGCGCACGATCCACTGCCGCTGCACGTGTCGCCTCGCGCGGGCGTGCTGTGGCTCGCGCTGTTCGCGGCGCTTCTCGTCGTCCTGCCGTTCGCGGCCCGTACGCTGCGCTCCGATATGCTTGCCGTCGTCGATGCGTTCTTCCGCACGGGCGCGCTCGTGTTCGGCGGCGGTCATGTGGTGCTGCCGCTGCTGCAGGCGGCCGTGGTCGCGCCCGGCTGGGTCGGCGATGCGGCGTTCCTGGCCGGATATGGCGTCGCGCAGGCCGTGCCGGGGCCGCTGTTCACGTTCTCGGCGTTCCTCGGCGCGTCGCTGCGCAACGCGCCGAACGGCTGGCTCGGCGGCACGATCGCGCTGGTGTCGATCTTCGCGCCGTCGTTCCTGCTGGTGGCCGGCACCGCGCCGTTCTGGGAACGCCTGCGCCGCAGCACGCGCATGCAGGCCGCGCTCGCCGGCGTGAACGCGGCCGTCGTCGGGCTGCTGCTCGCCGCGCTCTATCACCCGGTCTGGACCGACACGATCGTGGCGCCGCACGATCTGGCCGCCGCGCTCATCGCGTTCGTCGCGCTGGTGTTCTGGCGCGTGCCGCCATGGGCCGTCGTGATCGCGAGCGCCGCGCTCGGCTGGGGGCTCGGCCTCCCGGCCTGACCAGGTACGCGGCGCGTTCCACCGCGTCAAAAACAAAAAAGCCCTCGTTTCGAGGGCTTTTCTTGCTGGGTGCCGCGCGCCGCAGCGGCGCGCAGGCGCCGGACCTTACGCGAAGTTCTTCGCTGCGAAGTCCCAGTTCACGATGTTCCAGAACGCTTCGACGAACTTCGGACGTGCGTTGCGGTAGTCGATGTAGTACGCGTGTTCCCACACGTCGATCGTCAGCAGTGCCTTGTCGGCGGTCGTCAGCGGCGTTGCTGCGTTGCTCGTCGACACGATGTCGAGCGAACCGTCAGCCTTCTTCACGAGCCATGCCCAGCCCGAGCCGAACGTGCCGACCGCAGCCTTCGTGAACGCTTCCTTGAATGCGTCGTACGAACCCCACTTCGCATTGATCGCGTCGCCCAGCGCGCCCGTCGGTGCGCCGCCGCCGTTCGGCGACAGGCTGTTCCAGAAGAACGTGTGGTTCCAGATTTGCGCGGCGTTGTTGAAGATGCCGCCCGACGACTTCTTCACGATCTCTTCCAGCGACAGGTTTTCGAATTCCGTGCCCGGGATCAGATTGTTCAGGTTCGTCACATAAGCCTGATGGTGCTTGCCGTAGTGGTACTCGATCGTCTCTTTCGAGATGGTCGGCGCGAGTGCGTCTTCAGCGTACGGGAGCGGCGGGAGCGTATGAGCCATGGCGATTCCTTCGTTGAGTATGTAGGGAGGCTGTGTTGGATGCTGCCGAGCGTCCGATTGTAGGCGAGGACGAATAACCCCGCAAACTCACGGGCCATTTATCCGCGGTATGCGGAAAAGCGATGTTTGCGCAACGTCCGGCAGGACGAACCCGACGATGAGCAGCATCCGTTCCCGTGCACGATGCGTCCGTTGCGACAACCTTCGCTCCGCTCGCACCCGTTACGTCAGATCGTATCGGTCAGCCGCGGCTGCACGTCGGCGATCGACACGTCGGCCGAGCCTTCCGCGAGATGCACGGTCAGGCGGCGCTGCGGCTTCAGCGCGTTCGGCGTGCGCACCGCGCGGCCCGTCTGCGCATCGATCAGCGCCGCATAGCCGCGCTCGAGCGTGCGCTGCGGGCTCAGCACCTCGAGCCGTGCCGCACAGGCTGACACGCGAGCCGTGTCGCGTTCGTGACGGCGCTGCAAGGCCAGCGCAAGACGCTGCGACAGCCCCGCGAGCGCCTGGCGCGCCTGCGACGGATCAGGCCGTGCG
>NZ_JAAGPC010000335.1:0-5057 GCF_017104595.1 Burkholderia sp. Tr-20390
CGGGCGGAGCTCGTCCTCGCGAATCCGTCGGGCATTTATCTTGATGGCGCGTCCTTCATCAACACCAGTCGCGCAACCCTCACAACGGGCGTGCCGTACTACGGTGCCGATGGCTCGCTCGCTGGCTACAACGTTAGCCGTGGGCTCGTGACGGTTGCCGGTGCAGGCCTGAATGCCGCCAATATCGACCAGGTGGACCTCATCGCACGCGCGGTGCAGGTGAACGTGGCGGTTTACGCGAAGAATCTGAATGTGATCGCCGGCGCGAGCCAGGTCAATCACGACACGCTCGCCGCGACACCGATTGCCGGCGACGGCACGGCTCCGTCGGTTGCAATCGACGTGAGTCAGCTGGGTGGCATGTACAGCAACCGGATCTTCCTCGCATCGAACGAGAACGGTGTCGGGGTGGCCAACGCCGGTACGATCGCGGCGCAGGCGGGCGATCTGACGCTGCAGTCGAACGGCCGGCTCGTACTCACGGGCAAGACGACCGCGAGCGGCAATCTCGCGCTGTCGGCCGCAGGCGGCATCCAGAACAGCGGCACGACGTACGCGCAGCAATCGTTGTCGGCGAGCACGGGTGCCGATCTCACGAACACCGGGACGCTCGCCGCGCAGCAGAACGCGACGGTAAATGCGGGCAGCGTCAGTTCGACCGGCACGCTCGGCGCGGGCGTGAACAACGACGGTTCGGTCGGCCAAGGCGGTGATCTGAACCTGTCAGCTTCTGGCCAGATAAGCGCAACGGGGCAGACCGTAGCGGGCGGCAATGCGTCACTGACCGGCGCGGGTGTGAATCTCGCCGGCAGCCAGACGGCGGCAAACGGCAATCTGTCGCTGAACGCGACGGCCGGCGACGTGAACGTGTCGAATGCCACCGCGAGCGCGCAAGGTGCCATTCAGGCACATGCTTCCGGGACGGTGATAAACGATCACGGCAGCCTGTCGAGCGGCGGCAGCACGACGCTGACCGGTGGTGCACTCTCGAACCAGAGCGGCAAGGTTTCATCGCAGGGGCCGCTGTCGGTCAACGTGTCCGGTCAGATCGCCAACCAGTCCGGTGAACTGATTTCCGAGAGCACGGCAGACTTGCATGGCGGCGCCATTGCGAACAACCAGGGCACGCTTCAAAGCGCGGCCGGCATGACGGTGGCCGGTGCGTCACTGGACAACACGGCGGGCCGGATCACGTCGCTCAACGGCGACGGCCTGTCGGTGACAACGAGCGGCCAGTTGACCAATGCCGCAGGGACGACTGCGAATGGTGCGCAAGGCGGTGTGATCGGCGGCAACGGCGATGTTTCGGTCCGCGGCGCAAACGTTGTCAACCGCGGCGCGATCACATCCAATACGAATCTTCGCGTGTCGGGCCAATCAGTCGACAACGGTAGCGGCACCCTGCAGGCCGCGCAGAACGTTGCGGTCGACGCCGGCACGCACCTGACGAACAACGGCGGCTCGATCATCGGCCAGACGGCCACAGTCAGCGCCACGACGCTCGACAACAGCGCCGGCACCGTGCAGGCGGGCCAGGTGTCGTTGAATGCGACGGATCTCGTGAATCACGGCGGCATGATCACGCAGACCGGGGCCGGGGCGATGAGCGTGAACGTGTCGGGCACGCTCGACAACTCGAATGGCGGCACGCTGCAAACCAACAGTACCGACCTGACGCTCACCCCTGCCGCACTCGTCAACGACGGCGGCACGATCACCCATGCCGGCAACGGCACGCTGACGCTTGGCGGTGGTACGGGTTCGGTGTCGAACGTGGGGGGCGCGATCGCCAGTAACGGGCACGTCGTCGCGCAAACCGGCACGCTGAACAACACGTCGGGCTCGATCAACGCGCAAAGCGGGCTGACGACAACTGTCGGCGGTACGCTGAACAACGTGCGCGGCAAGCTGTTGTCGAACACGGATCTGAGTGTCACCAGCGGTACGCTGGCGAACGACGGCGGTCAGATCGGTGCGGGCATGAACGCGACGATTCACACCGGCTCGATGACGAACCAGGGCGGCTCGATCGTTGCGCCGAACCTGTCGGTCACAGCCGACTCGACGCTCGACAACAGCGGCGGCAAGCTCGAAGCAAATCAGCTCGCGCTGACGGCCGCGAACCTCGCGAACCACGGCGGCACCATCACGCAGTACGGTTCGTCGGCGATGGGCATGAACGTCAGCGGCACGCTCGACAACTCGGCCGCCGGCGTGATCCAGACCAACAGCACGGACCTGACGCTCACGCCGGCCGAGTTGAACAACGCAGGCGGCACCATTACGCACGCCGGTACGGGTACGCTGACGATCGCACCGGGCAATGGCGCCAGCGCGCTGAACAACGCGTCGGGCACCATCGTGACGAAGGGACAAGCCATCGTCAACGCGGCTACCTGGAACAACGCGAGCGGTATCCTCGCCGCACAGCGTGGCCTCAACGCCACGATCGCGGGCGACGTAAACAACGCGCAGGGTTTGCTGCGATCAGACGCATCGCTGTCGTTGAAGAACGGCGGTGCCCTGTCGAACCGAGGAGGCCACATTCAGGCTGGGCAATCGACTGCGGGCGACACCAGCACGCTCGCCATTCAATCGGCCTCGATCGACAACGCGGACGGCGCCATCGTCGACCTCGGCGCGGGCAAGATGACGGTGCAAGGCGGCAGCCAGATTGCGAACAGCCACGCCGGCGGCGTATCGGGCATGGGTGCGATTACCGGCAACGGCGACGTGACGATTGGCGCAGCATCGATCAGCAACACGCAAGGCGGCCAGCTCAGCGGAGCATCGCTTCATGTCCAGGGCAACACCTTGGACAATAGTGGCGGCACTATCGGCAACGTCACGAATTCACACGGTGACGTGGACGTCACGACGACCGACGCGATCACGAATACGGGCGGTCAGATCAGCTCGACTCACGACTTGTCGGTCGCGGCAGCCACGCTGCAAGGTGGCGGCACATACAGCGCGACGCATGATGCCAACGTGAACCTGCAGGGCGACTACACGGCGGCGTCCGACACGCAGTTCAACGTTGGGCACGATCTCGCCTTCACGTTGCCCGGCACCTTCACGAACAACGCGAACCTGCAGTCGGTCAACAACCTGAGCGTCAACGCGGGCAACATCGTCAACGTGGGTGCGCTGACTGCCGGCGGCCTGCTGCACACGCAATCGACCAACCTGACCAATACCGGCGCGCTCGTCGGCGCGAGCGTGTCGCTCAACGCGACGAATACGATCTCGAACCTCGGCCCGACCGCGCTGATTGGCGGTTCAGACAGCAATGGCACGCTCGAAATCCTCGCGCACGACATCGAAAACCGCGACGACACGACCGCAACTGATTCGATGGCGACGACGGCCATCTTCGGCATGGGCAAGGTCGTGCTTGCTGGCGGCAAGGACGCAAGCGGCAACTACACGAACGCCGCGCTCGTCAACAACGTGTCGGCCTTGATCCAGTCGGGCGGCGACATGGAGCTGCACGCGGACAAGGTGACGAGCACGCGTCGCGCGATGAAGACGTCCACCAGCCAGATCGATCCGGCATCGCTCGTGCAGTTCGGCATTCCGATCAGCGGTCGCACGGGCCAGATCGGCGTGAAGGATCCGGACAGCATCGGCGGCGTCTACACCGAGCCGCCTCATGGCGGTCAGTGGAACAGCACGTATCAGTTCACGACCTACTACGCGGACAGCGCGACGGCGACGACCGTGACGGACATCAGCCCGGCCGCGCAGATCGTGTCGGGCGGCAAGATCGATGCGTCGTCGGTCGGCACGCTGCAAAACTACTGGAGCAACCTCGCGGCGGTCGGCGACATCAAGATGCCGGCCTACTACGACGCCGACGGCTGGGCGGCGTCCGGCCAGAAGCTGCCGGGCGTGTCGGTTTCCTACTCGGGCCAGTATCACTACAACAACTACGACAACTCGGAACACGACTGGCAGTTGCCGTTCGGCAACGCGCCGTTCGTGACGGGACGCCCGGGCGGGTACACCCAGGCGGCGCCGGCGTCGATCAAGGATTACAAACTGCCGAAATACGACTCGACGTTGAGTTCGAACGGCACGATTTCGGGCACGGGTATCAGCGTCAACAATACGGCGGGCAACGCATCGATTCCGTCGCTCGGCTTGCTGCCGGGGCAGTCGGTACCGGGCCTTACCCCGACCAACCTGAGCGGTAACGCGAGCGGTGCGAAATCGGGTGCGTCGGCCGTGCACGGCGGTCCGTCGGCGCCGGTCGATCCGATCATCGCCAGCGCGACGGCGCTGAACGTCCTGAACAACCTCACCATTCCGCAAGGCGGCTTGTTCAAGCCGACGACAGCGCCGAACGCGAGCTACGTGATCGAAACGAACCCGGCGTTCACGAACCAGAAGAATTTCATGTCGAGCGACTACTTCTTCGGTCAGCTCGGCGTCGACCTCACGCATATCCCGAAGCGGCTCGGCGACGGTTTCTACGAGCAGCAGCTCGTGCGCAACGAAGTCACGGCGCTGACCGGCAAGGCCGTGCTCGGGCCGTACGCAGACCTGCAGACCATGTATCAATCGCTGATGGCGGCCGGCGCGGATCTGTCGAAGTCGCTCGATCTACCGATCGGCGCGAGCCTGTCGGCCGATCAGGTGTCGAAGCTGACCAGCAACGTGGTCATGATGGAAACGCGGGTGGTCGACGGTCAGTCGGTGCTCGTGCCGGTCGTCTATCTCGCGAAGGCCAGCCAGCAGAATATCGACGGCCCGTTGATCAGTGCGACGAACATCGATTTCCAGAATGCACAGTCGTTCACGAACAGCGGAACGATCAAGGCGGACAACACGCTGGCAATCCAGGGCAAGCAGATCGACAACGCATTCGGCGCGCTGCAAAGCGGCGGGCTGATGTCGCTGAAGACCGAGAACAACATCGACCTGACGTCGGCGAACGTGAAGGCCGGCAGCCTGCAGCTCGATGCCGGGAAAGACCTCATTCTCGATACGGGGACGAAGACGAACACGCGGGTGAGCCGCGACGGCGCGACGAGCGTGGTGACCACGCTCGG
>NZ_JAAGPC010000336.1:0-4817 GCF_017104595.1 Burkholderia sp. Tr-20390
CCGATTCCGGCGGGCGCGACGCGGCGATGCGCGGGCGCGCCGCGGCGGGCGGGGCCACGGCGGCCAGGTCCGAATCTGCCAGGGCGACGATTTCCACGCTGCCGTCATCGAGCGTGCGGTTCGACAGCACGACCGCGTCGGCGCCGAGCGCCTCGCGCACCAGACGAAGTGCGTCGCGGCTCGTTGCGCCGGTGAATTTGCGAATGTTCAAGCGGAACCCCCGATGACGTTAACGACTTTGATCGTGCGTGTGTCCGGCACTTCGGCATACGACAGCACTTTCAATTGCGGCAGGCTGCGGCGCAGGAAACGCGCGAGCATCGCGCGCAGCGCGTGCTGCACCAGCAGCACGGGCGGCAGCCCGAGATTCTGTTGACGCAGCATCGCCTGTTGCGTGCCGGTCAGAAGGTTGTGCGCGAGGCCGGGTTCGAGGCCCGGGTTCGCGCCGGTGGCGAGCGCCTGCGACAGCACGCGCTCCAGATTCGAGTCGAGGCCCATCACCTGCATTTCGCCGGCGCCCGGATACCACTGCTGCGTGATCGCGCGGCCGAGCGACAGCCGCACGGCGGCCGTGATCTCGAACGCATCGCCGCGGCCCGCGTGTTCGGACACGGCTTCGAGGATCGTGCGCATGTCGCGGATCGGCACGCCTTCCTCGAGCAGGTTCTGCAGCACCTTCTGCAGCGTCGTCAGCGAGATCGTCTTCGGCACGAGGTCCTCGACGAGCGACGGCGCATCCTTGCCGGTGCGCTCGATGAGCGACTGCACTTCCTGGCGGCCGAGCAGCTCGGCCGCGTGCTGGACGACCAGATGGTTCAGGTGCGTCGCGACGACCGTGCTCGCGTCGACCACCGTGTAGCCGTACACCTGCGCCTGCTCGCGCATCGCGACGTCGATCCACACGGCCGGCAGCCCGAACGCGGGATCCTGCGTGGCGGCGCCCGGCAGCGCGGCCGTCACCTGGCCGGGGTTGATCGCGAGCCACTGGCCCGGGAACACTTCGCCGACACCGATCTCGACGCCCTTCAGCGCGATCCGGTACGCGTTCGGCCGCAGCTCGAGGTTGTCGCGGATATGGATCACCGGCGGCAGGAAGCCGATTTCCTGCGCGAATTTCTTGCGGATGCTCTTGATGCGCTTGAGCAGTTCGCCGTCGCTGTTCTTGTCGACGAGCGGGATCAGGCGATAACCGACTTCCAGCCCGAGTGGGTCGATCAGCTGCACGTCGTCCCAGGTCGCCTCGTGGCTGTCCGACGGCAGCACCGCGGGCGGCGCGATGTCGGTCAGGTCGCCGGCCGCCTTGCGGGCCGCCGCGCGCTTGGTCTGCGTGCGGGCCAGCCAGATCGCGCCGCCGCCGAGTGCGAGGAACGCGAAGTGCGGCATGCCGGGGATCAGCCCCATCAGCACGATGATCGCGCCGGTGATGTTCAGCACGCGCGGGTTCGTGAACAGCTGGCCGGTGATCTGCGTGCCGATGTCCTCGTCGGTCGCGACGCGCGACACGATCACGCCGGCCGCGGTGGAGATCACCAGCGACGGGATCTGCGCGACGAGCCCGTCGCCGATCGTCAGCAGCGTGTAGTTCGTGCCGGCGGCCGCGAACGTCATGTCGTGCTGGACCATCCCGACGATCAGCCCGCCGATCACGTTGATCGCCATGATGATCAGGCCGGCGATCGCGTCGCCGCGCACGAACTTCGACGCGCCGTCCATCGACCCGTAGAACTCGGCTTCCTGCGACACGGCCAGGCGGCGCTTGCGTGCCTGCTCTTCGTTGATGAGGCCCGCGTTCAGGTCGGCGTCGATCGCCATCTGCTTGCCGGGCATCGCGTCGAGCGTGAAGCGCGCGGACACTTCGGCGATCCGCCCCGCGCCCTTCGTGATCACCATGAAGTTGATGATCATCAGGATCACGAACACGACGATGCCGACCGCGAAGTTGCCGCCGACCAGGAAGTGGCCGAACGCCTCGATCACCTGGCCGGCCGCGTCCGGGCCCGTGTGGCCTTCGAGCAGCACGACGCGCGTCGAGGCGACGTTCAGCGACAGGCGCAGGAGCGTGGAGAACAGCAGCACGCTCGGGAACGCCGCGAAGTCGAGCGGCTTCATCGTGTACATGCTGACGAGCAGCACCATCACGGACAGCGCGATGTTGAACGTGAACAGCAGATCCAGCAGCATCGGCGGCAGCGGCAGGATCATCATCCCCAAAATCATGCAGATGAGGATCGGGCCCGCGAGTGCGCGCAGGTTCGTGCCCGCGAACGGGTTCGGGCGCTTCGCGAACAGGCCGGTCGGGGTGCTCATGCCGTACCTCCCTTGCCCAGCGCGTCTTCCTGCTCTTCGCGTTCATCGTCGGCGGACACCGACGCGCCCTTGTCGAGGTCGGCCGGCACCTCCAGATCGACCGGCATCGCCGGGAACGCGCCGCCTTCCGAACGGAAGCGCTTGAGCTGGTAGACCCACGCGAGCACTTCGGCGACGGCCGAGTACAGCGAGCCGGGAATCTCGCGTTCGAGTTCGACGTTGTGATACAGCGCACGCGCGAGCGGCGGCGCTTCGAGCAGCGGCACGTTGTGTTCGGCCGCGAGTTCGCGGATGCGCGCGGCGACGAGGTTCACGCCCTTCGCGACGACCTTCGGCGCGCGCATCTCGCCGTCCGTGTATTGCAGCGCGACGGCGAAGTGCGTCGGGTTCGTCACGACCACGTCGGCCTTCGGCACGGCCGCCATCATCCGGCGGCGCGCGATCGCACGCTGCTGCTGGCGGATCCGCCCCTTCACGTGCGGATCGCCTTCGTTCTCGCGATGCTCGCGCTTCACTTCTTCCTTCGTCATGCGCAACTTCTTGTTGTACTGCCAGATTTGGTAAGGCACATCGAGTGCGGCGACCACCAGCATCCCGGCGACCGTCGTGCCGCAGCACACGGCGATCAGGTGCAGCGCATCGGGCAGCGCCACGCGCAGCGGCTGCGTCGCGAGGGCGAGCAGCTCGTCCTTGCTGCGCCAGATCGCGATGCTGCCGATGCCGCCGACGACCAGCGTCTTCGCGAACGACATCCCGAGCTGGATCGGCCCCTGGATCGAGAAGATCCGGCCGAGGCCCGAGATCGGGTTCAGGCGGTCGAACTTCAGCTCGAACGTCTTCGACGAGATCAGCCAGCCGCCGAGCGCCATCGGCGCGAGCAGCGCGGCAACGCCGGTGAGCGCGAGGATCGGCAGCAGCGCGGCGAAGCCTTCGAGGCTCGCGCTGCCGGCCGCCGACAGCATCCGGCTCGTGTCGAACGCGGTCGCGCGATCGAACGTGAACGCGCCGCGCAGCATCGCCTGCAGATGCCCGCCCGACGGGCCCGCGAGCAGCCACGTGCCGTAGAACCCGGCCGCGAGCAGCGCGAACGAAGCCAGCTCGCGCGAACGCGCGACCTGCCCCTCCTCACGCGCCTTCTCGAGGCGCCTGGGAGTGGCGGCTTCGGTCTTGTCGAGATCGCTCTCGTCTGCCACGGGGCCTCCAGTCGGGTACGGCGGAATGCCGCTTTCCAGTGACACCGATTATTCATGGAGGCGTCAAACGCCGATCGGTCGAGCAAAGCCGGGAAAGGGGGGTATTTCGGGGAATCGGGCGAGCCGGTGCGAACGGGGCCGGACGGGGGACGGAACGGGGTGCGGCGCGGCGGTAAAACGTGCCGGCGGGGGCGATGGCGGGGGCCGGCGCCGGGCGGAGCGGCGACGGCGTGAAGCAGGGGAAAAAAGCGCGGAAACGGTGAAGCAGTGAAGCAGTGAAGCGGTGCAGCGGTGCAGCGGTGCAGCGGTGCAGCGGATGCGACGCGAATTCGGGCCCCGACGCGGCGTCGCGCGTCGGGGCAGGCGTCGGTCAGGCCGCCACGATCGGATCCGCGCCGAAGCGGTTCGGACCTTCGGTGCCGCGCGTGCACGTCCATACCAGCAGCAGGATGCCGCCGACGACCGGAATCAGCGCGAGCAGCAGGAACCAGCCCGAGCGGCCCGTATCGTGCAGGCGGCGGACGCTGACCGCGAGGCCCGGAATGATCAGCGCCAGCGAAACCAGGGCGAGCACGGCGAGCAGCAGCAGCGTGATCAGGCCGCCGTCGCGGCCGGCCGCGCCGATGATCTGCGCGGCGATCGACAGCACCGTGGTCAGCAGCACGAAATACCAGTATTCGGCACGACGCGCACGGCCTTCGAATGTCGCGTATTTATTGAGTACGGCACGAACGGCTTCGGAAAAATTCATTTTATTACCCTCCTGTTTTATATCGACGACCCCGGAAACAACGCCGGCATTATATGTTTGAATTTAGACGGACTCCATCTCTTTTCACATACCGGGCTGGGTGCGCACCGGCCGTCTCGCCGCCCCGCACGGTGCGGGAATGGCTGCAATAGCGGAATCCGGCGCCATCGGCTTGCATGCCGCGTCATTTTAATAATCTTGAAGACCTGACAGAAACGACAGCCCCCGGATAATCCAGCATTTGATTACATCCGAATGAAATCGAGTGCGATCGATAATCGGCCGCAAGTGTGCCGCATTCGATTAACCGGCCGGCATTACGCGGGCGTGCAAAGCGCGCTACGCTTCGCCCTGACTCGCCGATTCCGATCGAACCGCACCATGCTCCGTCATCCGCTCGTTCCGTTGCTGTCGCTTGCCTGCGCGCTGAGCGCCGGCTGCGCGGGCACGCCGGCCCTGCCGCCCGGCGCGCAGGCGCCTGACGCGCCGCATCCCGGCACGATCGCCCTGCGCCATGCATGGAACGGATCGACGCAAACCCTGCGCGCGCGGGATTTTCCCGCGAG
>NZ_JAAGPC010000337.1:0-4723 GCF_017104595.1 Burkholderia sp. Tr-20390
CGCCGGGTTGTTGATCTGCCGCGTATAGCCGCGCTCGGGGCGATGGCGCACGGTCTGGCCGTGCACGCCGATCGCGCGGATCTCGTCGCGCGACAGCCCGGCCGTGCGCTGCAACTCATGGCAGCACCCCGCCACCCGGCCCCTAGCCCGCCGCCGCCCGCTGCAACGCGTCGAGATCGAGCTTCTTCATCGTCATCACCTGCGCCATCACGCGCTCCGCGCGCGCCGGATCGCCCGTCATCAGCTCGCTCATCTGCGCCGGCACGACCTGCCACGACACGCCGAAGCGGTCGCGCAGCCAGCCGCACTGCTGCGCACGCTCGTCGCCGCCTTCCGACAGGCGCGCCCAGTAGCGGTCGATTTCGTCCTGGTCCCGGCAGTTGACGACGAACGACACGGCCGGCGTGATCTGGAACACGGGGCCGCCGTTCAGCGCGACGAAGGCCTGCCCGTCGAGCTCGAACGCGACGGTCATCACCGCACCCTCCGCGCTGCCGGACGCGTGCGCGCCGGCCTTGCCGTAGCGCGCGACGTGCACGATGCGCGCGTTGTCGAACACCGATACGTAGAAACCGGCGGCCGCCTCGGCGTCGCGGTCGAACCACAGGAACGGCGTGATGCGTTGTATGCGCGGGTTCATGGCGCTGCCTCCTCGATGTCGTGCCGGCATGGGTGCCGGTATTACATCGTAGGCGCTGTGCCCGCGCGCGACGGCGCACCGGTCGGACCTGTCGTGCCGCGCACGGCCGCCGAATAAAAAAAGGGGGCGATCGCTCGCCCCCTGGTCCTGCGTGTCGCCGTGCCGCGTCAGAACGCGACGAAAGGCGCCGCGCCGCCGCTCGCGGTCTTGTCCATCCCGAAGTAGATCGTCCGGTTGTAGAAGTGCGGCATGCCGATGTCGAGCCAGCTGGACGAGCCGAACGGACCCGCGATGTCGTCGAACGCGAACGTCGACGGGTTCGAGAACAGCGAATCCGCGTTCGCGACGGGCATCGTCACCGTGCCGCTCACGCCGTTCTGGCCGGTCAGCGTCGCCGAATTGCTGATCGTCGTCGACGGGCAGTAGAACTGCGTGTTCTTCGGGCAGGCCGGCAACTTGCCCGACGTATCGTTGAAGAAGTACGCATTCGAACCCGTATCGAAGAACGCGGTCACGTTGCGCCCCTGGAACGTCGCGCTGACGTCGCCCGTCGTGGTCGACGTCATCACGGTCTTCCCGGTCAGGTCGGGCAGGCCGAACGTCAGCGTCCCGGTGGCGCTGGCCTGCCCGCTGTCCGAAATTTGCGGCATGCTCACGCTCACCCCGCTGCTGTCCGCGAAGCGATGCACCGGGTTGGCCACCTGCTGCGCCACCGGCACGAGCGCGACCGTGCAGTTCGCGTTGTTGCCGTTCGGGCACGCGTAATAGTTGTTGTTCGTCGACGTCGACGTCGCGCAGGTCGTGCCGCAGTCGACCGGCGCCGGCCCGATGCCGAGGATCCCGTTCGCGCCGAGCGCGCTCGCCGAGTTGGCCGACGCGCCGCCGTTCGTGCACGAGCTCGGCACGTTGGTCGTGCCGAGGTCGCCGATGATCTGCACGGGCAGCGAACTCGCCTGCTCGGAGCCGATCGACAGGTCGACCGTGCGCACCGACCCCCACGTATAGCTCGACACGAACTTGCCGCACTCGGCGACCGGCGCGCCGCCGCTCGTCACCTGCGGGAGGCTGCCGAGCACGCCCGACACGGCGCTGCCGACGAGCCGCAACCCGTAGGACGCGGTATCGACGAGCACGTTGTTGACCACCTGGCAGTTCGACGTGCCCGGCGCGCAGACCTTCAGGCTGACGGTCGGGATGTTGATCACGTTCGCGACGCCGGCGCTGACGGTGATGACGGCCGTGTTCCCGGAGTTGCCGTCCGAGCCGCCGTTACCATTGTTGCCGCCGTTGCCGTTGTTGCCCGAGCTGCTGCCGCCGCCGTCTCCGCCGCCGCATGCCGTCACGAGGACGGCCGTTGCCGCCGCAAGGCCCAGCACGCCGAGCCAGCGCTTGAATGTACGAGGAATTCTCAAGATCGCTCTCCCGCTGTCACTGGATGTCGGTGCCGGTCAGGCCGGCAGGCAGCGCCGCCGGCAGCCACGCCTGGCCCGAGAAGGCGCCCATGTGGCCGCCTGTCCGGATCACGAGGCCGCTGGTGTCGACGGACACGGGCGCGCGCCAGCCGCGCGCCTGGTGCGCCGCCTGGACGCCTGCGGTGTACTGCGGGAAATAGCTGCCGAGCAGCGACGCGAGATCCGGCATCGTCGGCCCTTGCCATGCGAGGCCGAACACGCTGCCGGCGGCCGACGTGTATTCGTGGATGACGGTGCCCGATCCGAGCGTGATCTCGCGGACGGTATAGGCGGCCGTGCTCGTCTGCATGCCGTCTGCCGAACGCATCGCGCGCTGCAGTGCGCGCACGGTTGCGGCCCGATCGTCCGCCGGCGGCGACATCGGCGCGCCGCCCAGTTCAGCGTATGCGTGGACGCTCCACAGCACACCCATTGCAGCCGTCGCGTGCGCGACGGCCCAGCCCAAGCGTTTCAGCTTCACGTTCCCCCCCAAGGGACTGGCTTCGTCGACGGCGGTGCGGCCATCGCGCCCGCGCCACCAGCCAACATATGAAATCGTACGATTGACGCTACGTTGCTGCTGACGCGTAGTATGCCTGCTGAGTGTGTCGAAGTGTCAATTTGACGCAGGATCGCGCTGCGCCACGCGGGGGCCGCGTGCGCGGTGAAGCAGTGCGGGGGACGGTGTGACGCGGGCATCGGGCGCCGCTGCGAGACGCGGCGCGCCGATGCCCGCGGCAGGGTCAGAAGCCCAGGCTGGCGAGCAGGTCGTCCACCTGCCCCTGGTCCTGGACCACGTCGGTCTTGCCTTCCGGCGCGATCTGCGGGCCGTTCAGCAGCGACTCGGGGCTGCCGGTCGGGCTGATCTGCTCGGCCGCGAGCAACGCCGCGGTGGCCGCGAACTGCTCGCGCCGCTCGGGCGCGATGTTCTCGACGAGCACCGTGAGGAGCTGCTGCTCGATCAGGTAGACCATGTCCATGATCTTCTTGATCACCTGCCCGGTCAGGTCCTGGAAATCCTGCGCGAGCATGATCTCGAGCAGTTGCGCGCGGGTGGCCGAAGCCGACTCGGGCAGCGTGCGCAGGAACGTGCGCGTATCGTCCATCAGCTCGCGCACTTCCGCGTGCTCGATCGGTGCCGCGTACCACTGCGCCCAGCGCGCGTCGAGCGCCTCGGCCTCGTTCTGGATGCGCTCCTGCATCGGCTTCGCGACCTCGATCGCGTTCAGCACGCGCACGGCGGCCTGCTCGGTCATCGTCGCGACGTAGCGCAGCCGGTCGCGCGCATCGGGCACGGCTTCCGCCGCCCGCTCGACATGCTTGTCGAGCCCGAGCTCGCGCATCGAATCGCGCAGCGTGCGCGTGACATGGCCGATGCGCGCGAGGATGCGGTCGCTCGCGAAATCGGCGCCTTCGGCCTGGCCGTCGGCGCTGAACCCGGCGCCGGTCAGCGCGGCATGGATCGGCTCGTTCACGTCAGCTCCCGGTCTTCGCCATCTTGTCGATGATCTTGTTCAGCTTCTCGTCGAGCGTCGCGGCCGTGAACGGTTTCACGACGTAGCCGCTCGCGCCGGCCTGCGCGGCCGCGATGATGTTCTCCTTCTTCGACTCGGCCGTGACCATCAGCACCGGCAGGTGCGTGAGCGTCGCGTCCGCGCGGATTTCCTTCAGCATCGCGAGGCCGTCGAGGTTCGGCATGTTCCAGTCGGAGATCACGAAGTCGAAACCGCCGCCGCGCAGCCGCGCCAGGCCGGCCGCGCCGTCCTCGGCCTCGTCGACGTTCGAATAGCCCAGTTCCTTGAGCAGGTTGCGGACGATCCGGCGCATCGTCGGGAAATCGTCCACCACCAGGATTTTCATGCTCTTGTCCATCGTCGTTCCTTTCCAGATTCGTTTCCGTCGGGACGCGTATCGTGGCACGCGCCCCGTGACATTCCATTCAAACGCGCTGCACGCGGTCGCCCATCGTCGCCAGGCGCGCCATCACGCGACGGCTCATCTCGGCGAGCGGCACGATCTCGTCCGCGCCGCCGAGCGCGATCGCCTCGCGCGGCATCCCGAACACGATGCAGCTTGCTTCATCCTGCGCGAACGTGTGAGCGCCCGCGCGTTTCATTTCCAGCAGGCCGGCCGCGCCGTCGCGGCCCATCCCGGTCAGGATCACCCCGAGCGCGTTCTTGCCCGCGTGCGTCGCCGCCGAGCGGAACAGCACGTCGACCGACGGGCGGTGCCGGTTCACCGGCGGCTCGTCCGACAGTTGCGCAATATAGTTCGCCCCGCTTCTCGCAAGCAACAGGTGCGCGTGGCCCGGCGCAATATACGCGTGGCCCGGCAGCACGCGCTCGCCGTGCTCGGCTTCCTTCACCGCGATCCGGCACAGGCCGTTCAGCCGTTGCGCGAACGACTTCGTGAAGCCCGGCGGCATGTGCTGCGCGATCAGCACGGCCGGCGCATCCGGCGGCAGCGGCGTCAGCACTTCGCGGATCGCCTCGGTGCCGCCCGTCGACGCGCCGATGATGATCAGCTTCTCGGTACTGACGAGCGGGTTGTTGATCATCGGCGCGGCCGGGTGGCTGTCCGTCGCGCGCGCGGCGGCCTGCGGCTGCGGCGCCTGGCGCACGCGCGCCCGCGA
>NZ_JAAGPC010000338.1:0-4308 GCF_017104595.1 Burkholderia sp. Tr-20390
TGCATTCGTCGCGACGCGGCTCGCCGCGCCCGACTGGGGCCGCATCGCGGGCGGCTTCGATCCGCACGCGATCGACGTCGCCGCGCTGCTGCAGCGCGCGTACCCGGCCTGATGCCCTTTGGATAGCTTGGTAAGGCCCAGTTCGCCTTCGCCCGCCCGGAGTCACGATGAACCTCGTCGCCGCCCTCGACCGCGCCGCCCGTGCGACGCCCGACCAGCCATTCCTCGTCAGCGAATCCGCGACGATCACCTATGCCGCCGCGCGCGAGCGCTCGCACCGCGCGGCAGCCGTGCTGAGCGCGCTCGGCGTCGCGGCCGGCGACCGCGTCGCCGCGATGTGCTTCAACACACCGTCTTTCGTCGACCTGATGTTCGGCGCGTGGCGGCTCGGCGCGACGTTCGTGCCGGTCAACCACAAGCTGCAGGCGCCGGAAGTCGACTACGTGCTCGAACACAGCCGCAGCAAGGCGCTGCTGTTCGACGTCGCGCTCGCGCCGGTGGTCGAACGCCTCGTGCATCCCGCGCGGCGGCTCGTGACCGAAGGCGAACTCGACGGCGTGCCGTGCTTCGACACGCTGTGCGCGACGATGGACGGCCTCGCGGGCATCGAGCCCGCCGACGGCGACATCGCGCAGATCCTCTATACGTCCGGCACGACCGGCCACCCGAAAGGCTGCGTGCACAGCCACCGCACCGTGACGCTCGCGGCGATGCAGGCGGCGCTCGCGACCGGCATCGGCCGCCACGAGCGCACGCTGATGGCGATGCCGATCTGGCATTCGTCGCCGCTCAACAACTGGTTCGGCGGCACGCTATACGCGGGCGGCACCGTCGTGCTGCTGCGCGAATACCATCCGCTGCGCTTCCTGCAGGCCATCGAGCGCGAGCGCGTGACGCTGTATTTCGGCGCGCCGGTGTCGTACCTGCTGCCGCTCGACACGATCGACGGCTTCGCGGCGTTCGACCTGTCGAGCGTGCGCGCGTGGCTGTACGGCGGCGGCCCGATCGGCCCCGCGCAGGCCGAACGTCTCACGCATGCGTATCGCAGCAACGCGTTCTTCCAGGTGTACGGCATGACCGAAGCGGGGCCGGCCGGCACGACGCTATATCCGGACGAGCAGATCGCGAAGGCCGGTTCGATCGGCCGCACCGGCGGCCCGGGCGTCGACCTGCGCGTCGTGCGGATGGACGGCCTCGACGCGCAGCCGGGCGAGACCGGCGAGATCTGGCTGAAGACCGACAGCATGATGCTCGGCTATCTCGACGATGCGGCCGCGACGCGCGCCGCGTTCGCGCCGGACGGCTGGTATCGCACCGGCGACATCGCACGGATCGATCAGGACGGCTACCTGTTCATCGTCGACCGGCTGAAGGACATGATCGTGACGGGCGGCGAGAACGTCTATTCGAAGGAAGTGGAGGACGTGCTCGGCGCGCATCCGGACATCGCCGAGGCGGCGGTCGTCGGCGTCCCGCATCCCGACTGGGGCGAGACGGTCGTCGCGCACGTGGTGCTGCGCGCGGGCAGCGTGCCCGACGCGGATGCACTGCGCGCGTTCTGCGGCGAGCGGCTGGCCGCGTACAAGATCCCGCGCGAATTCACGTTCGCGCAGGCGCTGCCGCGCACGCCGACGGGCAAGCTGCAGAAGTTCCTGCTGCGGGTGCGGCGCGGAGACTAAGTACCTAGGATTGAGTCAGCGCATTTACAACCCGCGCACTCATACTCTCGCTGCATAAGAAATTACGGACAGCGAATCATACTTGTCCGATTGATCAACGGTTCTTATCTGGAATAGCGTCTCGGGGCAGGACATTCCGTTTACCGAGACAGGGCTGCTGTTGAGCAACGGCGACCAGCAATCAACAATGCCCGCAGCATTGCAGGATACGTCACTTACATGCCTAAATTTATTATTAGCCTGTTCCTGATCACTTCCAGCCCGACATTTGCATGCATCGCCAGCGAAAATTTCGATATCTACTTCTTGCCAAATAGCTCGCACATATCGAACTCCGAAATCGCCCGCATTGAGAAATGGGCAATCGATCAAAAAATCAATTATGCGAATCACCTAACCAAAGAGACAACACTGATCAGCGGCCATGCCGAGGAAAGTGAACCGGGAGCACTGGCCCTTGCGCAATCGAGATTGCAAACCGCGTATGCGCTGTTGGAGGAATTAGGTTTTTTACGCGGGACCATCAAGAAGAGCGCCCGCGTTTATTCACATGGCGACGTGGACAATGGACGGCGCGTGGAAATTTCCTTCCTGCCCGACTGCCCTAACAAGTGCTGCGACGGCAAGTAACGTCATACTGCCGCCGGCCACGGCGATGCGGTATCGACATACGCATGCGGCAACCCCGCCGCACCGTGGCCAGCAAGATCCCTATGCCGTACCGGCCGTGGCTCACCAAAGAAAAAACCACCAGACCAGACGGGCCCAGTGGCTCTTTCGCATGACGTGTGGGACGACGCATTGCGCCGCCACCCCGCGCGTCAGAACATCATGACCGGCTGCTTACTTCCCGCCGATGCTCTTCAGCGGCTTCCACTCGCCCTTCTCGACCTTGTACATCGTGATGCCGCCGTTCTTCAGGTCGCCCTTCGCGTCATACGCGACGTGCGTCGACGTCACGCCGGCCATGTCGGTCTTCGCGAGCACCGGCAGGTACTTCGCCGGATCGGTCGAATCGGCCTTCTTCATCGCGTTGAACAGCGCCATCGCGCCGTCGTACGCGTACGGCGAGTACGTCTGCACGTCTTCGCCGAAGCGCTTCTTGTACTTGTCGGCGTACGTCTTGCCGCCCGGCATTTCTTCCAGCGGGAGGCCTGCCAGCGAAGCGATCGTGCCGTCGGCCGCGTTGCCCGCGATCTTCAGGAACGTCGGCGTCTTCACCATTTCGCCGCTCATCAGCGGAGCGGTGATGCCGAGCGCCTTCATCTGCTTGACCATCGGTGCCGCCTGCGAATCCGCGCCGCCGTAGTAGACGAGATCCGGCTTCGCCGCCTTCAGCTTGGTCAGGATCGCCTTGAAGTCGACCGCCTTGTCGTTCGTGAATTCACGGTCGACGATCGATGCGCCGCCGGCCTTCGCGGCCTTCTCGAACTGGTCGGCGAGACCCTGGCCGTAGGCCGTGCGGTCGTCGACGATCGCGATCTTCTTCATGCCGAGATCCTTCGACGCGAACGTGCCGGCCACCGAGCCCTGCTGCGTGTCGGACGTCATCATGCGGAAGGTCGTCTTGTAGCCCTGCTGCGTGTATTCCGGTGCGGTCGCCATCGCGATCTGCGGAATGCCCGCGTTCGCGTAGATGCGCGAAGCCGGAATCGTCGTGCCCGAGTTGAAGTGGCCGAGCATGCCCTTGATGCCGTCGTCGACGAGCTTCTGCGCGACCGTCGTGCCGGTGCGCGGGTCAGCCTGGTCGTCCTGCGTGTCGAGCACGAACTTCACCGGCTTGCCGCCGATCTTCGGGCTCGTCGCGTTGAAATCCTCGATCGCGAGCGCGATCCCGTTCTGCATATCCTTGCCGTAGTGCGCCTGCGCGCCCGTCATCGGCCCTGCGTAACCGATCTTCACGTCATCCGCATGGGCCGTCCCCGCCAGCGACATGACCGCGACGAACGTCGCGCCTGCCAGCTTTTTCATCGTGTGTTGCATAGCATCTCCTTGGTACCAGGGTAAATGGAGCGGCTTCGGGATCGCCTTGCCGCTTCCTATGTTTGATCCGAACGGCAAGGATGATCAGCCGATCGTCATCAAATTCGCATTGCCACCCGCCGCGGCCGTGTTCACGCTCACCGAGCGCTCCGTCAGCAGCCGTTCCAGCGCGTAATCTTCCGCATCGCCGTTCTCGAACGCGCCCACCGACACGCCCTGCACCGACACGATCGGGCCCGGCCGCTGCGCGACGTCCTTCACGAGCGTCTGCAGTTCGTCGCTGTCGCCTTCGAACAGCACCGCGTCGAACGGCGCGTCGGCCTGCTTGCGCACGGTCGCGTGCGCCTTCAGCGATGCCGGCAGCGCGGCCACCAGCGCCTCGCCGGCCGCACCCGCGAACAGCGCGCGGTTACCGGTCGCCAGCACCGCCGCGAACTGCGCGCGCGCACCGCCCGGCGTCGCCGCGACACACAACACCGTGCCGCGCGGGCCGAGTGTATACGTGTTTCGCTCGCCCGTCGGACCGGTCAGCACCGCGGTCGCACCGGCCGGCACCTGGGCCAGATAGCCGTCGCAACGCGCGGCCAGCGCCGGCTCGCGCTGCTCGATCAGCCAGTCGCGCAGCGTCGTGAGCGCCGCCGCCGGG